>CALKWG010000498.1 GCA_938004315.1 uncultured Spirochaetaceae bacterium | reverse complement strand
CTCGAGGCCGCCGCCGATGAACTAGCTACGAGGCCTGCCGATTGCTTCCTGATCGCCACCGACACCGCCCTGCACGCCCTCCTCAAGCGAGGCATACGTCCGGACGCGGTCCTCTCCATCGATTGCCAGCACATCAGCTACTACCATTTCATGGGCGGCGTGCCCGCGGGCATGCCGCTGTTCTTGGACCTGGCTTCGCCGACGACCCTGGCCAAGCTCTCGGCCAGGCCGTACTTCTTCAGCTCCGGGCACCCGCTGGCGCGCTACGTCGCCTCCCGCATGCGCGCCTACCCCATACTGGATACTTCCGGCGGCAACGTCACCCACGCCGCCGTCTCGCTGGCCGAATTCCTCGGCGCCGACCGTATCGATATCTACGGGGCCGATTTCTCTTACCCCCGGGGCAAGAGCTACGCGCGCGGCACCTATATCTATCCGTACTTCGACCTAAGGCAGACCCGCTTAAGGCCGCAGGAGTCGCTCTTTCAAGAGTTCGTCTTCCGGAACCAGGCCATCGTGCGCGAAAGCGGCCCCGACGACGAGTTCCGCTACCTGACGAAGCCGCTCTGGGCGTATTTAGAGCGACTGGAGCGGCTCGCGGCCTCGAGCGAAGCCGCCGTCGTCAGGCGTCGCGGCGGAGGCGCGCGCTCGCGGGCGGACGACGAGCCGAAGAGCCCGCCGCCGCGGCGGACGGGCCGCCTCTTCGCCGCCGGCAAACTCTTTCAAAGCCCGGAGCGCTTCCTGAGCTCCTATCGCGACGAACTAGCGGCCCTGCCCCCGCCGCCCCGAGGCGGCGGGGCATCCGAGGCCTCGGCCTATCTGGCCGGCTTAGGTCCGGCGGCCCGCGACCTCTGGACGACGCTCCTACCCTCGGTAGCCGCCTTCAGGCGCGAGGCGGGCGCGCGCCGCGAGCTCCTCGACCGGGTGCTCGCGGACGCCCTGGCCTGGGCCGTCGAGGTTATCGACGAGGAGCTTAAGGAAGGATTCTAGCCCTCCCGAAGGCGCCGGCGCGGAGGTCCCAGCGTTCCCGCAGATACGCGTCCAGGGCCGCGGCGGCGATATCGGCGTCGGCGAGTATGCGCGGCTTATCGGCCTCATAGCGAGCCGCCCTGGCCGGATACGCGGCCGAGAGCCGTACGATAACGTTATCGCTTAGGTAAGCGCGAACGCGGCTGGGCGCCTGCTGCGTTATATACGCCTGCAATTCATTATAGCATAGATATTTATAGCTAACGTCATAATGGCGCCAGGCTAAATGCTCAAGCCAAAACTGGCGCGCCTCTTTGCTCTGATTATCCCAAAGCCGCTCGGAGAGGGCGCGGTAGTCAGGGTCTTGAAAGAAAAGCGCGTGGGAGGCCTCGTGATCCATGAAGGTCCGCCGTAGCCAGGCGGGCGCCTCGCGCGTGATCGATATGATGGCGCCCAAGCCCTCGCTTAAGCGGCCGTCGGACTCGCGAATCACGATACCGGCGTCCAGGACGAGGTCGAGGAGCTTCAGCTCCTCGCGGTTGAGCTTGAAGCCGCTCGTCCTGGCCAACTCGTAGAAGGCCGCCAGCGTCCTTGCGGCGTAATCGTGGGCGTTCCAGCCGTGCAGGGCGGCGATCTCGCTATCCTCGGGCAGGCGACCGCGGAAATTCGGCTTTTCGGCGAAGAAGGCTAGGCGCTTAAGGTAGCGATCCTGCACCGCGTAGTCCTTAAAGTCGAAGACCAGGGTGCGGGGCAGGACGTCCCAGCGGTAGAGCGCGTAATCGCCGCTCGGAGCGGGCCCGGCGAGCATCGCATGCAAATCCGATAGGGGCGCTCCGCGCCCGTAATCGGCCCAAGCCTGCTCAATGGGCCCGCCCGCCGAGGCTTCAAGTCGCGAGCCGGCGAAGAGCGCCGAAGGGAAGGCGACGACGGAACCGGGGCCGGCCTCAGCCCGCCAAGCCTGCCCTGCCTGAGCGCGGAGTCCTGCCGGGCTCCTGACGCGTAGCTCCCCGCGCGCGGCCAAGCTCAGCGCGAGCGAGGCGTCGTCGCGCTCCGGCAGGCTCAGCGCCAGGGCGTACACGCCGTCCGGCCGCGCGTCTGAAAGCTCGACGCCCCAGCCCACGAGCGGGTAGCCTCGTTCTCCCTTCGCCCGCCAGCCGATAAAGACAGGGTCGAGCGCGGCGTACCGAAGAACGGCCGTACTAGCGCCGTCCAGGGCGAGCTCGACGGCCGCGAGCGATGCGCCGATCGGTAGGCTTATACGATACTCGACCGCGCCGGCCAGGCCGTCCTGGGTTCGTAAGCGGGCCAAGACGGGCCAGGCATCGCCGCGCTTAGCCGGGCGTCCCAAGGCCCGCGCCGCGACCGGGCCGTCGGCCTCGATGACCAGGGCTAATTCAAGGCCGTCGGGGATAGGCAAGTCGGCCTTGAGCTCCAGCCGCGTCGATATGCGCTTCGGCCCTAAGGGAAAGCTCTCGGCCGCCTTATCGGCGTAAAAGTCGCGCGACGCGCCGCCGGGCAGTTCAAGCGACAGGCCTTCCACCCGGGCGGGGCCGCATGACGCGCCGGCCGCGGCCAAAGCCGCGGCCAGCAGTAGAGGGATAATCTTCATAACCGTATATAATCCCTAGAGGGCGAAAACGCTACGCGCCACGAGCTGGGCTACCTGATATTTCCGCTCGGGCTCGACCGACCCGTCGGTACGTATAAGCATATCCCAGCGGCCCTGGAAGTCCTCGGGCAACGAAGGCAGGGCCATGAGCGCTTCGGTCAGGTGCCGGTCCGAAGGCTCCCAGCGCCGGTTGACGGCGAAGAGCGTCGAGACGGTCGACCTCAAGAAGCCGGCTAATGAGACGATGAAGAAGTAGCGGTCGTCCTTGAGGGCGGCGCCGCCTAAATCGCTTAAGGAATGCTCCATCTTAAAGAGATGGGTCTCTTTAAGGCCGAGCCAGAACTCGTCGGGGGTGTCCTTGAGCCCTTCGCGGACGCGGTCTATCCAATCGGAGCGCTTGAAGAGCACCTTGCCCTCGGCCAGGCGATAGAAGAAGTAGGTGCCCGAGCTCTGGTACACCCACATGAGGTCGAAGCGCTTTTCCTGTATCTCGTCGACGATGGAGCAGCGCTTGTACTCGATGCGGATGGGCAGGCCCTCGAGGAAGAATCGATCCTTCTCGCGGCCGCGCGAGCTCTCGAAGGCGCCGGGGTCGCCGAAGGCGGCCTGCCTGATCTCGTCGTCGGGCACGCGCCCGGAACAGTATACGTCCAACACCAGGGCGAAATACGGGTCGAGGACGTCGGCCTCGGCCGCCTCGCAGGAGAGGACGCATTCCACGCCGGGCCACGAGGAGATGACGCCGGTAAGGCGTTCGGCTAATCGTTCAACTGCATGCTTCATGACGCTCTTTTCCTTTACAGCTCGGTAGGCTCAGTATACTATGGCCCCATGGTTTTGGGAACCTCTAAGTCCTTGTCATGCATAGCTCTGGCGCTTATCCCGCCGGGCAACGTACTCGCCTCCGTACAGGCCCTACGCGGCGGCCTGTTCAGGCGCTACGAAGCCGCCGGGGCCCGCGCCTATTTCGATTATCCGGTCCTAGCCTGGCTTTCGGCCAGCCCGCGAGGGGACGACTTGGCGGAGGTCGCCGCCTCGCTCAGGGCTCCCCTGGAGTTCGACGGCGTCGTCGAACGAAGCGGGGCCTGGTTCCTCAGCTTCGGCGGCCGCTTCAAGGATGAGCTCGACGCCGCCGGCATGGGCCTCCGCCTGACCCTGGCCAAGCCGCGGGGCGACGCCTCCGGCTTCGGCGGCGGACCCGAGACCGGCTGCGAGGCCGAGGCCTGCTATGATGAAACCCGGGTGGAAGCGGATGAAGGCGCGGGCTACCGAGATGAAGCCCCCTTCGAGGCGGGTATAGGTTTATATCTAGCGCCGGCCGCCGAGCTATCGGCCGATAGGGCAGAACTCCAAGGTTACGTCGCGGAAGCCATAGGCTCAGGCGACTTCCGCGCGGCCAGCTACGTGATTGCGGCGCTCGAGCTGTCGTATTATGCCGACGGCCAAGGCGGCTCATCCTGGGCCAGCCTATCCTCGGCCCGCGCCGGCTATCGCGGCGGCGGCAAGAACTAGGTTTCCTAACTTCATTCGCCGTAACTCCCGGTCGCCCGGAAGCCTTTTCACGGGGTAGCCCCTGTGCTATAGTCGCGGGGCCTACCCGAGATTTACCCACGGAGGAACGATGCGCTCCCGAATCATGATACTGCTCCTGGCCGCCGCCCTCGTCGCCCCGGCCTTCGCCCAATCAGAGAGCTCCGAAGGCGCCGAACAGAGGGCCGCCCTGGGCTTCGTCGAGTACACCGAGTATGAGAAGGGCGACGGCATCTTCGCCATCACCTTGGGTACCAGCATCCCCATGACCTTCTACGACCCGACCAAGCCGGGCTTCACCTGGCCCATGTCCTACCCCGGCTTCGCCTTCAGCCTCTCCTACATGGGCTTCTTAGACGAGCACTGGGCCATAGGCGGCGATCTGGCGGGAAGTTTTATCAACACGGTAGCCGAGCGCCGCTTGTTCATAGCCCCCCTGTCCTTCAGGGCCGCGTATATGATCAACCTGAGCCCCTTCGCCATCTTCCCAAGCGCCGGCGTAGGCATAGCCATCAGCTCCTTAGGCGACTATCGACATATCGACCCCCTGGTAAAGCTCGGCTCGTCGTTCTACTACCGCGTCAACGACGACATGAGCTACGGCCTGAACCTGTTCACCAACATCATCCCCCAGTTCTATAAGGACAGCTCCCAGAACCGCGTCGGCTTCTTCCAGGAAGTCACCCTGTCCTTAGCCTACCATCTATAAGAGCCCGAGGTTGAAGACTATGAAGCGATCCCGAATAAGCTTGATCATAACGGCGGCCGCCTTAGCGCTCGCCTTAAGCGCCTGCGCTGAAGGCCCCGTAGGCATCTTCGCCAGCATCGCCGCAGAGACGGATATCAACCGCCTGGCTACCAAGGAATTCCGTGGGACGAGCCCGAGCTTTGTGGCGAAGCTGAACATCAGTGGTACTGATTATTATTATGCTGGCATAGGCGGACTGTATCGAAGAACGACCGGAGCGACGAGTTGGGATAAGGTAGATACTTCCGCCGCCGGCTCAAGCAAGTACGTCGCGACGAGCGGCGTGGTGAATAGTGGTACTGATACTCTTTATGTAACCTTCGCCGATCCGGATACCAAGAATGTTATTGGAGTATTCTCGTTCAATGGCACGACCTGGGCGAGGGTGGATGGAAGCTTCCCTGTTACCGGAGAGAAGCTAAGGCATGTTCTACTGGCGAATAATCAGCTTTTCGCCGTGACGGCGGTAGAAACGCTTGAAGACGATGTAGTTACTAAGACGGAACATAAAGTATATCGCTTGAATGGAGCCGCATTTGCCGTCAGCACCGGCGCAGGGCCCCTTGAGATAGGACTGCCCAATGCCATAGCCTATGACGGGACTGATTACTGGTTCAGCGCCGGCACCTCTACGCTTGACGGACCGGATAACAACCTTACTAAAGAGACTCGTTCTGTTCAGCTTGGCGGCGTATTCGCTGATGCTACAGGCCTATTCTTCACCGGTCGCGATGGCAGGATATACGAATGGGACGATCCTGATTGGAAGGCTAGCGCGGCCTTCGAGGACTACAACGACCGCCCGTATTCCTTCGGCATTCCCGTGGTAGTGGACGACCCTAGCGGCAACTCTACGCTCCTGGTCCCCAGCCGCGCCTACCCCCAGGGAACCGTCCGCGACCAAGGCTTAGGTTATCTCGAGTTCGATGCAACCGGATTCACCGTAACCAGCCCCAAAATCGCCGATAAATCTCGCCGCATCTCCACCCTCAACAACTACTTCATCACCCTCGACGGCAAGTCGGTGAAGCAAATCCTGGCCTTCGACGAAAATGGGTCCGCCGCTTCCCACGAGCGCCTCTTCGCCCTGACCGACGGCGACGGCCTCTGGTCCAACCAGTGGCAGGGTAGCTCCTGGTCCGGCTGGCGCCGCGAGTAGCGGCGGAGTCGGCCTAGGCGCTCGCATGGGCGACGACTTATTCTCCGCCGCCCGGCCCGCAGGGTCGGGCGGCGTCGTTTCAGGCGGGGAGGCGGCCGCGCCCCTGGCGGACCGCATGCGGCCGCGCAGCCTGGACGAGTTCATCGGCCAGGAGCGCATCGTCGGGCCCGGCCGTCTCCTCAGGCGCGCCATCCAACGGGATAGGCTCTCGTCCATCATCCTGTCGGGGCCCCCGGGCACCGGCAAGACCACGCTGGCGCGCATCATAGCGAACAGCACCAAGAGCCGCTTCCTCTCCATCAACGCGGTGTTGTCGGGCGTGCAGGCCATACGTGAGGCCATCGATTCGGCCAAGCGCGAGCGCGAGTTCTACGACCGGCGCACCATCCTCTTCGTAGACGAGGTGCACCGTTGGAACAAGGCCCAACAGGACGCCCTCCTGCCCTGGGTAGAGAACGGCACCATCCTGCTCATCGGCGCCACCACGGAGAATCCCTATTTCGAGGTGAACCGCGCCCTCGTCAGCCGCTCTCGCGTGTTCCAGCTGGAGTCGCTGTCGGACGAGGATCTCGCCAAGGCGGCGGCCCAGGCCCTGGCGGACGCCGAGCGCGGCTACGGCCGCTGGCGCGTGGAGTTCGAAGACGGAGCGCTCGAGCACCTGGTCAAGGTGGCCGAGGGCGACGCCCGCTCGCTCCTAAACGCCCTGGAGCTTGCGGTGGAGACCAGCGCCGAGCCCTGGCCGCCGGCCGAAGGCGAGCGGGTCTACGTGACCATGGCGGCCGCCGAGGAGAGCATCCAAAGGCGCGCCGTACTCTACGACCGGGACGGCGACTATCACTACGACGCGGCCAGCGCGCTCATCAAGAGCCTCCGCGGCTCCGACCCCGACGCTGCCCTCTATTGGCTTTCGCGCATGGTGTATGCCGGCGAGGAGCCGCGCTTCATCTTCAGGCGTCTGCTCATATCCGCGGCCGAGGACGTGGGCTTGGCCGATCCGCGGGCTATCTCGGTAGTAGAGTCTTGCGCCGCGGCCTACGAGCGCATAGGCCTACCCGAAGGGCAGTTCCACCTGGCCCAGGCGGCCCTGTACCTGGCAACCGCGCCTAAGTCTAACTCGACCATGTCATACTTCGACGCGCTAGCGGCGGTGGAGAAGGAGCGGGCCGAGGTGCCGAATCACCTCAAGGACGCCAGCCGCGACGCCCAGGGCTTCGGCCACGGCGCCGGCTACCAGTATCCCCACGCTTACCGTGGCCATTGGACCGCCCAGCAGTATCTGCCCGATAGCCTGCGCGGCGCGGTGTTCTACCGTCCCGGCGCCCAGGGTTTCGAGGCAGAGCTGCGCGACGAGGTCTTGCGCCGCCGCGACGCCCAGCTAGCCGCCTGGCTCGACGGGGCAGCGCAAGACCCGGCCGGAGGCGACGAGGCTTGGACCGAGCGCCTTTCGCAGGCCGCGGTCTACGGCCGCATCCGCGACGAGCTTATGGATTTAGCGGCCCCCGATCGTCATGAAAACGTCCTAATTCTCAAGGGCGACGACGGGCTCCTGGCGCGCGAGGCGTCGCGCCGCTGCCCCGAGGGTTCTACGACGGTCCTCGTACAGGACGAAGCGGGGCTCGATCGCCTACGCTACGCCTTCGAGGATACCGAGGAGCTCCTGCGCCCGGCCTTAGGCGCCATGCCGCCCGGACCATTCGGCGCGGAGCCGCTGCGCGACGCGGCCGCCGCCCCGTCGGGCCACGCGCGCTTCGAGCTCGTCGCCGCTCTCGGCCTCCTGGGGCACGAAGCCGACGCGCCCGCAATCCTCCGCGCGGCCTTCCCGACCTCCAGGATAGCCTTGGCCGAGCGCATTCCGGCCGCGGAAGGGCTCCTACCCGGGCTCTGCGCGGGCAGGCTGGATACGGAGCTCGCCGAGGCTTTCTTAAAGGCCGACGCCGCCTTCTACGCGAGCGGCGCCGCGGGCCTATCTGAGGCAGCGCTGGCCTCGGCCGTAGAGTCCGCCGGCTACGTCATACGAGCGAGCAAGCGTATCGGCGGCTCGAGCGAACGCCGCCTGTCGGAGCGCGAGCTCGAGGCCTGGCTCTCGCTGTCGTCGGCCTATGGCCAGGCGCTCGCCCTCGCGCTCGAACCCGATGAGCTGGCCGCTATAAAGGAAGCGCTCGCCGCATCCGCCGGCCGCGCCTTGGACTGGCCCTGGCGTTGGTTCATCGTTGCCGCGGCGCCCTCGCCGGCGCTATAATCGGCCTCCCATGGGCATACGCCTCGTTTACGGCCTAAAGACCACCGACGCATCCTATCTGGATATTTTCTATCCGTCTCGACGCCTAGCCGCGGCCGCGGCCGAGCTCGGCGTCGACTACGGGGCCATAGTGTTCCCTCCCGGCGGCTCCGAGGGAGCAACGATTGAGGCGTGCCAGGGCCATACGGCGCTCCTTCGCGGCGAGCTACCGGAAGGCTTATATCGTCAGCTGGAATCGGCCGATGTCAAAGTTATAAATCCTTCAAGAGCGACCGAGCTGGCGCGCGACAAGCTCGCCGCCGCCGCCTTCTTCTCCTCCCATGGCGCGTCCCACCCGCGAACCGTGGGCTTCTCATCGATCTCGGCCGATCCGTCCCGCCCCCCCCTGCCCTATCCCTTCGTGGCCAAGCCGCGCTTCGGCAAGATGGGCCGGGGCGTCGCGCTCATCGAAGGCGAGGCTGATTGGGCCACGTACCTACGCGCCGCCCGCCCGGAGGCCCCGGAAGCGACCATTCCCGCGTCCGCCCGCCCCGCGAGCGCCGAGCCCGACTACCTGGCCCAGGACTATCTGGCCGCGAGCCGTGGTAAGGATATTCGCTTCTTCTTCGCCTCTTGGGCAGACGGCTCGCCTTGGGTCGCCGTGGAGCGCCGGGGGCCGGCGTTCCTATCCAACGCCCACGCCGGCGCCCATATGCGCGCGTATAGCCCTCCGCCCGGCCTGTCGGCGACGGCCGAACACCTCTTTAAGGCCTCGGGCCTGGCCTACGGTTCTGTCGACTTCCTCTACGCCGACGCAAGCGGCCTCGCCTTCGCCGCCTGCGAGCTCAACGCCTGCCCCGGCTTCGAGGAGCTGGAGCGCGCGACGGGCCTAGACGCCGCCACCGCTATTCTGCGTTCCGCGCTCGCCTTCTACGACCGCCATCGAAAGGAACCTACGCCATGAGCTTCACGAACGCCGACG
>CALKWG010000497.1 GCA_938004315.1 uncultured Spirochaetaceae bacterium | reverse complement strand
TAGGCATGCCGCTACCCTACAAGCTCGCCCTGGGCGGCAGGGAGTATCCGCGGGATTCATACCTACCGGCTCTCACGCGGGCCTACGGCCGGGCCATGCCGCCGGCGCTCGCCGCCGCCATGCCGCCGAGGCCCGCGAGGCCGCTCATCGCGGCCCTTAGGCGCCGGGGCCAGGCAGGCTCAGCGTAAAGCTCGCCCCGCCCAGGGCCTCGGAGCGGCCGGCGACCAGGTCGCCGCCGTGGTCGCGGGCTATCATCCTCGCCATGGGCAGGCCCAGCCCGCTCCCTTCGGCCTTGGTCGTGTAGAACGGCTCGAAGACGCGGGCCGGCTCCGCAGCCTCTATCCCCGGGCCGTTGTCCTCGACGCGCAGCTCCCAACCGCCGGGAACCGCCCGGAGGCTGAGCGCCACCTGGGGGGCGTCGGCCCGGCCGCAGGCCTGCCCGGCGTTCATGAGGAGGTTTAAGATGGCCTGCCTGAGCCTCGTCCCGTCGCCGCGAGCGGGGGCCGGGCCCTCGGGGAGCTCGACGACATAGCGCACTCCGCCGCGGAACACCCGCTCGGCTAAGCGCGCGCACTCGATCACGAGCGCCGCAAGGCTCAGCTCCTCCATGTACCGCTCGCGCCCCTTGGCCGCCGAGCCCATGCTCTTTAAAAGCTGCCCCGCGCGGCCGACCGCGGCGAGTATCTCGGCCGCGGCGGCGCTCGCCTTCGCGGCCGGCAGGCTCCCGCCGCCCCCCTCCCCCGCGCCGTGAGCCGCCTCCTCGGCCTCCTCTTGCAGGAGCGAGGCGCTGCCGGCTACGGATTGCAGGATGTTATTGAAGTCGTGCGCCAGGCCCGCCGAGAGGGTGGCGACGAGCTCGTAGCCCTGCGAGCTGCGCAGGCGCTCCTGGTCGCCCAGGAGCACGTCGACCATGCGGCGGATGTCGCCGGCTATCTGCGCCAGCTCGTCGCCGCCATCGTCGCCGAGCTCTTGGGCCAGGTCCCCGTCGGCGATGGCGTGTATGCCGGCCGATAGGCGCTCGACGCGTTCGAGGTAACGCCGCGCGAAGAAGCGCCTCGCCACGCGGTAGGAGATGAAGACCGCCGCGGCGCAGCTCAGGAGGACGATCAAGGCCTGCAGGGCGACGGTCCGATAATACGGCCGCAGGTCGAAGCTCACCCATGCGTAGACCTCGTTGACGAAGCCTAAGGGCATATCGCCGACGGCCAAGGCGCGCAGGTCCGTCCTTTGGAAGCCTCGGCGGACCGACAGCGCCTTCTCCTCGGCGAGGCGGGCGACGTCCTCCAGGGCCACCCCGTCGGCCAGGGGCTCGCTCCCGAGGAGCGGCGAGGCGCGTCGGCCGTCGTACACGAAGAGCCCGGCGCGGAGGGGGCCGGCTAGGCCGTGCCCCTCGGTACCCACGAGCTCCCGTAGGAACGAGCGATAGAAATCGGGGCCGATCAGGCGCGAGAGGTAGGTTTCCAGGTTGATCGACGCCTCGAGGATGTAGTCGGCCCCGGGCGGCGAGTAGTAAAAGTAGCCGTTGATGGCGCCGGTGCGTATCGAGATCGACACGCCGTGGTCGAAGAGCGTCCCGGCCCCGTAGACTCGGGCTAGGAAGGGCTGCATACCGGCGAACGAAGAAAGCTTAAGGCCGCGGTCCGCCGCTAGGCTCGTCGCGCGGACCACGCCTTCGTTGTCGATGTAGTAGAGCTCGTCGACCCCGTACTCGCGGGCCAAGGCCGAGAGGAGGAGCGAGGAGCCGGGGTCGTCCGCCTTCGCGGCCCATTCGTCCGGGCCTACGGCCTCGGCGAAGCGCTTGAGCGCGCTCCCCCCCTGGTATTTCATCCGTTCGAAGCCGCCACGAAGGAGCGCGCTGAAGGACTCGAAACGCCGCTCGATCGCGTCCATCCTATCCTGGGTCTGCATCTCCATCATGCCCAGGCTGTTGCGCAAGGTGTACGCGCCGATGCCGAGCCCCGCCAGCAAGGCGCTCGATAGTATGGCGACGAGGACGGCGTAGAGGAACAGGCGACGCATACGACGATTCTAAGGTCTTCGACACTATTTCGCCAACGTATTTATATCTATAAAAATAGAGAAGCTTGCGTTCCGTCGCGTTTGGCCGCATACTGTCGCGGCTATGCAAAGCCTATTCGTTCTCTACAGCGCCTTAGCCGTCTTCGGCCTGGGCGTCATGGTCGTCGATCTCTTCGGCGCGTTCGATCAGGGGGCCTCCTCCGACGGCGGCGAGGCCGACGGAACGGCGGACGCCGGAGACGCGGCGGACGCGCTCGACGACGGCGGGACCGAGGGCGAGACCGGACCGGACGGGGACGAGGACGCCGCCGAACCGGCCGCCGAGCCCGAGGCCCCGGCGGCTTCGCAGGCCGCGCGCGGCTCCCTGGTCGTCGGCGGCCAGAAGGGCGTCCGCGCCGTCGCCAAGCTCATCGGTACGCTTAGAATCGGCGTCTATTTCTCCCTCGGCGCCGGGCCTACCGGGCTCTTCGCCCTGCTCACGGGCGTGGCGCCGGCTGCGAGCCTGGCCTGGGCCTCCGGCGCGGGCGCCTTCATCGCCGTCCTCGTTAAGGCCCTGCGCTCCTTCGCGCGCAGGGACCTGGACTCGACCGTCGGGCAGGAGGAATACCTCATGGACGAGGCCGCGGTGACCGTACCGGTGGCTCCGGGCGCCATGGGGCGGGTCCTCGTCAGGCGTTACGGCCGCGAGGCCGAGCTATACGTGCGCTGCAAGGACCCGAAGGCCGGCCTGTCCAAGGGCGCCCGCGTGCGCATCGTCGACCTGGACGAGGGTTTTTATTGGGTAGAAGAGCTGGCCTAGGCCCTTGAGCCGCGCGCGATAGCGGCGGCCTAAGGGCGCGCTTAGGGACCGGGGGCGGAAGCGCCGTCGGCCCCGGGCAAGGGCTTCGCTTTAAAAATAAAGGAGGTATCCGCACGATGGATAACCTAGCGCAGATGTTCTCGAGCGTCGCTGG
>CALKWG010000496.1 GCA_938004315.1 uncultured Spirochaetaceae bacterium | reverse complement strand
GCCCGAGGACTGGGCCGCGGCCGGCCGCGTCAAGGACTACCCGCTCATCTACGGAGCGGCGAAGTAAGGAACATGGACTATCGCCCCGGCGCCCGCAATCGCGCGGCGCCGGGGCGACGGGGCGGGCGCCTAAGGGCCGCCCGCCTTTTTTTTGCCGCCGAAGAGGCGGATCGGACCTTGCCGGCCCCGACCCGGGGGCGCCGCCGCTATCGCCGACGCCATAGCCTTCCCGCTAGGAGCTCAGGCGCCTATACGAAGCGCCCCTCTATCGCCGGCGCGATCACGTGCAGCGCTAGATCGGCGAAGGCGTGCGCGACTATGGCGGTTTCAAGGCCCCGCTTCAGGTACAGGAGGCCGAAAGCCACGCCCGGGATGGCGTTCAAGACGATCGTCCTCGCTACGAGGAGCGGCGTCGCCGCGCCTAAGGCGGCCAAGCCGGCCAGGTGCCCTACGCCGAAGAGCGCGGCGCTCATCGCCACCGCCGCGCCGAAGGCCAAGCGGCTAGGCGCGGGGGCACGCTTCCTGATCGCGGCCGTCAGCGCGGCGATAATCCAGGCTAATCCCGATAAGATAAAGAAGCGCAGCTGCGTCTCCTCGAAGATGCCGCCGTAGAGCGTAGCCAGAAGGGAGGCCCCTAAGCCCGGTAGCGCATGGAGCCCGGCCCTTAGCCTAGCCGCCTCCCGGGGGGCCGCGGCTATGAAGGCCGCGTCGAGGCCGACGAGCAGTCCGCCCAAGGCGAGGCCGGCGAGCGGCGCGACGACGATGATCCAACGTACCGAGCCGGCTCGCGCTTTCCTACCGTATAGCCAGGCGTCTAAAACCGGAGTGCCTAAGCCCAGCGGCCTCGCCGCTAGATAGCCCAGGAGCAGCGCGACGAGCGTTATGCCGCCGTTCATAAAAAGGACAGTCGCCATGTAGGCCCCGTCCAAGGCCTGTCCGGTCAGGCTCGCGACGTAGGGCTGGCCCGCCGCGACGGCGACGAGGTTCGCTGCAAAGAGAAAGCAGTAGCTCCGCCACGGCGCGAGCCCCGCCAAGGCGCGGGCCGGGGTAGAGCGGACTTCTATCGACTGGTCCGTCGTATTCATCTTCTATCCTCCTAGCCCGATGATACGGCGAAGAGGAGACGAAAAAAATGCGGACTATCCCCTAATCCGAAGCGCCGCGGCTCAGGGTTTTCACCGAGGAGGCTTTCCGGATCCTTAAAAAGGCCGATCCACCTTACTTCGAGCTTAAGGTAAACACGCCGTCCCAATCTTCCGGCGGCGGCGACGCGAGGAACTTACGGCACCTCGAATAGTACGTTCGACTCGGCCCGTCTTCGAGGTCGACGCGGAGGGCCGAGGCGAAAGCGCCTTGGGCTTCCTTCCAACGCCTACGCCGATAGAGCGAAACGCCTTTATCAAAGGCCGCAAGGACGGTCTCCCGGGCGTCATCCAATACGCCGGTCGTACCGATCAGCTCGAATACGCGGATGGGTTCCGCCTTGCCCACGACACGGATAGTGTCCAACTCCCGGTAACGGAATCGGTCTTTCGTAGCGCGCCAGGTGTTCTCGCTCGCCATGACGAAGGTGCCGTAGTGCTTATTCGCGCCCTCGAGCCTCGACGCGAGGTTCACCGAGTCTCCCATCACCGTGTAGTTCATACGCGAATGGGAGCCCATATTGCCCGCCACGGCCGTCCCGGTATTCAGCCCCATGCGAACCTTGAGCTCGTTCCGTCCCGCGGCCCGCCATGACGTCCGCAGCTCGGCTAAGCGATCCTGCATCTGCACGGCGGAGAGGCAGGCGTTGTATGGATGTTCGGGATAGGAGAGCGGGGCCCCCCAGAAAGCCATGATCGCATCGCCCTCATACTTGTCTACGGTACCGCGATTCCTCATGATGATATCCGACATCTCCGACAAGTACTCGTTAAGCAGATGTACGAGCTCCTCGGCGCTCAGCTTTTCGGATATCGAAGAGAAACCCGCGACGTCCGAGAAGAAGGTGGTAATCTCGCACGATTGCCCGCCGAGCCGGAGTGAATTCGGGTCGGCGAGTATCTGGTCGATAACGTCTTGAGCCAAGTACTTCGAGAAAGCGCCCTGAATGAACTGCCGGCTCTCTTCTTCGCCGGCGAACTTCCCCAACATCACCGCGGCGGAGGGGACGATGACGGCGAGGTTCAAGCCGAATTGGCCCACGACGACGTATGCCCGGAAGAACGCCGCGAAGGCGGCGGCGTTCACCGCCGCTACGGCTAAGGCGACGAGAGCCATCGACGGCTTGGCGGGGAGGAGCCGTATCGACAGGACGATAGCGATCGACAAGGCGGCGAACAACGCGAACTCGAGGGACCTAGGCATCACCCGGATGAAGCGGCCGTTGACGAGCGTGTTAATCAAGGTCGGATAAGTCCCGACCATCCAATATGCGTTCGACAGAGGCGTTACGCCGATATCCTGGGTGCCCGTCGCCGTAAGACCGAGAACCGCCACCGAATCGAAGAGGGCATCGACCTCGGTCTTTATGCGTATCGCGGTAATTTGTTGGCTTATGGACGACATTTCGTCATCGTCGACTTCTACGCCTGACGCTTTCGCGGCCTGAAGCTCGTCCAATCGCGCGACGCTCGCGTCCAAGTAGGTTTGTATAATCGCCTGGTACTCGGATAGTTTCGAACGATAGGCTTTCTTTAGGGGGAAGCGCATCACTAAATCTGCTTCTTCCGCGATCGATCGCCTTAAGGCCTCGAGCTCCTCGGCGAGCTCCGGACGACGGGTTTGTCCGAATTCCATATCCTTGAGCATCAGTTGGAATTCCGCCTGCTCGGCGTACTCGCCGTACTCGAAAAGCGCATAGGCCGATAAGGAACGGGCCGTCGACGGGAAATCGCCGATCCAATCGAAGAGAATAGAACAGCGAACGTCTACGGGGATGCTGATGTCGCCTCGTTCGCCGGTCATCGGGTGCACCGCGTCCCGTATCGTAATGGATTTCCCCGGTTCGACGTCGAGAGCGTCTAAGCCGACGCCGCACATGCGTAGAAAGGCGACGAAGCCGAGTTGGAAATAGACTCTCCCGTCGAAGACCCTGGCTAGGCGTACCCTACGATGCGTTCCGTCGTCATCGACGTCGTTATCGACGAACCCGAAATACTCGGTACCCAACATAATTCCGGGGATGGGATAGTTGATCGCGATGCGATCGACGTCGCGGAGAGCCTCGAATTCAGCTTCGCGACCTAGGGGTATAGGCACCGAAGCCTTACGCGTAAATTCAGCCGCCGCCGCCGCCCGGAACGCCTTCTCCTCATCGCTCAAGCTCGGCTGCACCTGGAAATTAGAGAACGAGAACGGCATGACGCTTCTACCGAGGGCCTTAGCGGCGGCGCTTAACTCACCGTCATTATCGATGATCAAAGAGCGGAGCTCGTCGGGCGAAGGGATCCTTCCGTCGGACCCGGCGGCGACGATCGATTGGTAGGCCGCCATATCGACGATGGCCGGGGAGCTTTCGATGAACTGGAGGTCGCAGATGAAGAGCCCTAAACCGACGGCTTCTAGCCGACGTATAGCCTCGGCGAAATAATATCGAGGCCAAGGATAGACGTCCAAGGCCGCGATGCTAGGATCGTCGACGTTGAGGAGTACGAGCTCAGGCATCGCTTCCGATTTCGGCTTGAGACGAACGCGCAGGTCGTACAGCCGTTGTTCGACGTTCTTATATGCCGGGGTCAACGCCAAGGCCATGATCGCCGCGGCTATTACCGACGCGGCCAGTATCGACCCCGTCAAGCCCTTGGTTAGGCCGCCTAAGCGCGCAATCAAGCGTTTCATAGCCGCCTCACCGTCAGAAAACTAGGTTAAAGCCCGCGATCGCCGCGTATCTAGGGGCCCCACCCGACGCGAAAGCCCTGCCCGGAAGGAAAACTCCCGCTCCTAACGTCAGGCTCAGGTCGAGGAACGGCGACCAAGTCAGCGAAGCGTTCAACTCATGGCCGAGGTCATGATTGGGGAGCGTCGCATCTGCCGAGTTAATAGGAGATTCCTTTTTATGTTTGGCGAAATAAAGATAATTAAGGCCGATCGCCAACCTACCCCAGCTTGTGCCGAATCCGGCTTGAGCCACGTGCAGGTTGCTAAAATACGGGCGCAATACTATGCCGGTATCCGGGTCGCCGAAGGCTTGAAACGCCTCGTCGAAGCCGCTTTGATTGCCGCCTGGGCCTTGTGCGCTTATCCTATCCTCGTCGCCCGAGGCGAACGCGTAGCCTAACCGTATATGCGGGCCGGGGGCTCCGCCGAAGGCGCGCGAGTACGATCCCCTGGCCGCGTAAGCCCGAATGTCGCCGCGGTCGGCGCCGAGAGGACTGTAGCCGCGCTGCGAAACCAGCTCGAAGAGATACTCGCCGCCGAGAAGGGGCCCTTTGCCCTGCGCGCCGCCGTACCAGCTGGTATAGTACTCCTCCTCCCTGGAACCGAAATAGCCTTGGTAAAGGCCTAAAATGCCTATCGTATGTTCATGAAGGGAAGTAGATGCGGAATAGCCGCCGAAATAGCGCTTCGTGCCGAGGGCGCCGTCCGGCAAGAACATCGCGTATCCTGAGGATTCAGGCGAGATCAACCCGGTATAGAAACCGAACGCCTTGGCCGTGAGTGACTTGCCGTAGATTTCTAGCTCGACGCCGTCGCCGTTTCCGGACAAAGCAAGTCCGGTCCCTAGCTTATAACTCTTACGCCCGATGGACAAGGCAAAAGGCGCGTCGCGGATGAGCAAGCGTAGGGTCGCGTCGCTAAGCTCCCAACGGTTCATCGCCCCGAACGAGCCGTCGTCGAGGGGGTACAATCGTAAGGAGGCGTTGTCTTTAGCTCGTAGATATAATTGCCATTGCTCAGGTAGGCTTAGCCTGAGCCACGCCGAAACCCCGGCCCCTCCCGCTAGCGAGACGGCATCCTCCTGGCCGCTTAGGATTAAAGCGCTAGAAAGCTCGCCGCCCCAATCTAACCGCCATGGCTCCTTCTGCGAAGGCGCCTCGAGCGCGTACTCGATCCCATAATCCTGACCAAAAGCCGCGTTAGCGCAGAAGGATAGAATTATAACCGAGAAGCCGATACGGAGAAGGCTCATAGCCTTCTCCCCGCGATTTCGCTCACGGCGTTCACGAAGTCGAAGAGCTCTAGCCCGCCTAAGGCCTCACCGGGGCTGCCTGAAGCCGCGAAGGCGCCTTCCATGACTAAGGCCCTGAACGCGTTCCGCTCGGTCGGGAACAGTAGGAAGAAGAAGGACGAGCGTAAACCCAAGGCCCTATAAACGACGAGGCTCGCCTTGCCTTTCGTTAGGGCTACTTCCGGTTCGTATCCCGAGAGCGCAATCTCGAGCCGGGCCCGATAGGCATCCGGGTCGGGCACGCTTCCAGAAAGGGGGCGCAGTAGCGAGCCTAGCTCCCCTACGGTCGCGGATCGCTTGAGAATCAGGGCGGAGAGCCCCTCTAGATCCTGACCGTGAGCGGCGGTCAAAACCATTACGAGGGCGGAAGCGAGCATTAAGCTCCTGAAGATGGCGGCGCGACGCATGGCGATCCTAGTATAAACCCTGATCTCAAGGAAACAAGACGGATAATGATAGGACCCCTACGCTCGAGCCGCCGGCGACGACGTCGATGAACGCTCCCGCTTGATTCGCGATGGGAGTAGCGAGGCCGGCCGCGGCTGGGGGCCCTTCCGGCGCGAACGCGGCGCTCGCGGGCGGCGCCGGTCTTTCGACCGCTGACTGAGAGGCCATGAGGGCTGGAGCTCCAGGGGCCTGCACGAACCCCTTGCCTGCGGGTACCGGCCGCGGCGGCGACCGCAACGAGTCGACGTCGACGATGCCGGCCACGACGCTCACCGTCATCCCGCGCTCGCGGCTATAGCTGACGCTGTGCATAGTCCCCCGGACGCTCGAGGTCCCCACCGGCGTGCTGACGGTGAAGCTCGTCTTTAGGCCCTGTATCTGCTTTACGTCGGATACGACCGTACCGCTACGCAGGGCGACGTCCGCAGTCGAGGCCGAGGACGACAAGCTTATGCCGCTGAGCTTCGCCGTCGTCAGGGACTTGAAGGTGACGGTACCGTTATTGATCTGGATAGTGAGCTCCGAATTCGCGCCGGTCACGACGGTCGCGTCGTTCGCCAGGCCCATACCGACGCTCAGGGGTTGGAGCTTCCCGCCCGAGAGGTAACCCGCCACTCCCTTGACTCCGACGACCTTTGGCTCCGCGAACGAAGGGGCCGCTATGGAGATGAAGCAGAGGTAAAGCCAAAGCCTTCTCATTGACGCCGTTCCTTTCACCGCGCGCCGCCTAGGGCGCGCCATTATACGCGATCCCGCCGATATCGGCCCCGAGAGCGGCTCCCGCGGGGCTGAAGGCCGCGCCGTTGGCCGACCTAAAAATCTGTCCGTCGGTATCCCCGATCAAGAATCCGCCCTTCCACTTGACCGCGGCCTTCATGACCTTGGTACCGGTACCCGTCGCGACGGTCCAGGCGCTGCCTTGATTATCGCTATAGGCGACCTGGGCGCCGCTGCCGCTACCTACGGCGAGGAGCCTATTCCGGGCGGGATCCAAGGCGAACGCGTTGATATAATGCGTGGTTCCGGGGAGCGTAATGGGGCCGGAAAAGGCGGTGATGGCGCTATTCCAGACGTTAACTTGCTTAAATTCGTTGAGCGGAGCGCCTCCGCCGGCGATTAACTTGTCCCCATAGCCGATCAGCGCGTTTATCTGGTACAAGCCGCCGGCGCTCACGGCGGGAGACCATGTTATGCCGTCGGATGATCGTCGGGTTCCGGTCGCGTTGCTTGAGGTTATAATCCATTCGCCATTAAACCAAATCGGACCTACGGTGATATTTGTGAAGTTGGCGGGACCGGACCAGGAAAGCCCGTCGTGAGAGTGGAAGAATTTATTCGTGATGCCCGCGTCCACGCCGCGGATCATGAGCGAGCCGTTCGGCGCGGCCGAGACCCACTGCAAGGTCCTGGCGGTCGCATCGAGGTTTTCCTTAATCCAGGTTTGGCCTACGACGGAGCTGGCCAAGCCGTTCGTAGCCCCGTCCTCGCCGACGGCGAAGAATCGGCCGTTCGCGTAGCTTACGGAGCGTACCACGGAGAGACCAGTCGGATACGGCCCGAGCCATACGCTCGCGTCATTGCTGATAAAGGCATCCCCTGAAGAGCCGACCGCCACGACGATAGGGCTTTTCTGCATCGATAGGATCGCTTGGGTCAGCCCGCTCTGGCCTACCGTAAACGACGAACTTCCTGTATACAGCGATAGTCCGTTCGCGGCGTTGACGCTCGCCGTAAACGTTAACCTGACGCCGATCGGTATAGAAGTAAAACTTACGGCGGCCTGCGTGGCTCCGTCCGATAAGGTTATCGCCTTCTCTTCCAATAAAACAACGCCGTCATGCAGGGAGGCCAGTAAGGTAGCGCCTTCACCGACTTGGCTAACGCTGCGAGCGAAGGCCCTTGCGCCTGCGACCGGAGCATCCCATGCCACGGAGACGATGATCGCGTCGGCCGTCTTCAAGCCCGTCCCTACGATGCCATGGCAGGAGATTAAAGGAAGAGCAACCAAGAGCACCGATAAAGCCGAAAGCGCCTTTCGGCCGGATAGCGATTCCATGCATGCTCCTCTAGGAAAAAAACAAGATAATTCCTGACAGCCAGAATACTAAACATATAGTGCCCATACTCCTTTTTCAACGACCAGAATCCGTAAAAACTTAGCGAGTTGAGCCTCTTTCAAAACCCTAGGACCAAGTGATTTTTAAGATGACCGGGCACCCCT
>CALKWG010000495.1 GCA_938004315.1 uncultured Spirochaetaceae bacterium | reverse complement strand
GCACTCTCCCGCTGAGTTAATCGCCCGATAGTCGGTCTAGCGGGCAGTACAGTAGCCTAAGCCATCGTGCGTTGTCAACGCCCCTCCCCATGGCTGCGCCCGGTTGAAGGCGACGTGTGCTTTACAAGCGCCGGCCTAGGCTCTATGCTTTGGCGCCGTGATCCCCATCCTGTACGAAGACAGCCGCATAATCGTCATCGATAAGCCTTCCGGCCTGGCCTCCCAGCCCGGCGAAGGCGTGCGCGTCTCCGTGCCCGACGCCGTGGAGCGGGATTATGGCTTCAGGCCTTATCTGGTCCACCGCCTGGATAAGGATACGGCCGGCTGCCTGGCCCTCGCCAGGAGCGCCGCCGACGCGGCTTGGCTTTCGGAGCTCCTGGCTACGGACGCCGCGCGCAAGGTTTACCGGGCCGCGGTCTTCGGCCGACCCGAACCGGCCAGCGGGATCCTGCGGGACGCCGTCCGATCTAAGGGGCGCGAGTTATCAGCCGAGACCCGTTATAGGCTCGTGACGGGGGCCGACGGCCTGTCCTTCGTCGAAGCCGAGCTAGGGACGGGCAGGATGCATCAGATACGCCAGCACTTCGCCGGGGCCGGCTGGCCCATCGTCGCCGACGATAGGCACGGCGACTTTAAGCGCAACAAAGAGGCCGCCAAGAGCCTGGGCGCCAAGCGCCTTTTCCTCTACGCCTGGCGGCTCTTCCTACCCGTCGGCGGCGGCCTCGAGCTTCGCGCCTCCATGCCGCCCCATTTCCAAGCCCTGCTTGAGCGCCTGGGCCTGCCCGAGGGGGCCTTGGATGGCTGAGCGCCCCTATCGCGAGCTGGAGCCCTGGGCCTGGACCCGCGGGGCGGTCTGGCTGCTCCCCGACGGGCGGCCCGTCCTGGTTCCCGGCTTCCACGACGACTGGATACGCCAGCACCAGGAGCGGGTGCCCGGCTGCGCCAACGTCTGCGACGTGGTCCTTAAGATGCGCTGGCTATCGGTGGTCGCCTACGGCGAAGGCTACGTAGAGCTTATGATCCCGTCCAAGTCCGACGACCGGGCCGTGGGGCTCTGCGCAGAATACCTGCGCCGCAATTTGGATCGCTGGAAGACGGCCCTCGTGATGACCATGGACGAGGAGGGCTACCTTCGCCTCTCGGCCGACGAATTCGGCGGCCCGGGACGGGCGGAGGCCGCCATCGCCTCGGCGCCGGCTATGGGGGCGACAGGAGAGCCTTGAGCTCGCCGGCGTTGCGCACCGCCTTGCCCTTGGCGTGGTTATTGAAGGCCACGTAGAGCACCCGAGCCTCCTTAGCCATACGCTTGAGCCGAGGCGTCCAGGCCGCCAGCTCCTCGGCCGAATAGAGATAGTCGTAGCGGCTCACGTTGTCCCCCGTCCACCAGGCGCCTTCGTTACGGCCGTGGAAGCGCACGTAGCCGAGCCCCGCCGTGACCGCCTCCGAGACGGGCGGGAGGCCCGGGAGCTCCGGCCGGTCGACGCCTACGAACCCCGCGCCGCGCCTCTCGAGCTCCTCGAGCACCCGCGGGCCTTGCCACTCGTCGTTCCTGAACTCGACGGCTAAAGGCAGGGGCGCGAGGGCCTCGAGCAGGGCGGCGAGATAGCGCCGGCTCTCGGGCCGGTAATGGAACGAATACGGCAGTTGGACGAGCACGGCGGCGAGCCTACCCAGCTCCGCCAAGGCGCCGGCGGCCTTGGCGAAGGCGGCCGCGTCGTCCCGCCAGGCGGGGCCCGGCTCGTGCGTCAGGCTCTTGTGCGCCTTGAGGCTGAACATGAAGCCGGCCGGCGTACGCTCGGCCATGGCCTTCAGGCGGCGCGCCTCGGGCATGGCGTAGTAGGAGAAGTTGAGTTCCGTGAAGGGGAAGAAGAGGGCGTAATAGCGCAGGAACTCGTCTTTGGCCAAGCCCTCCGGGTAGAACTCGCCCCGCCAGTCGTCGTATGAGTAGCCGCTCGTGGCGATGAGTATCTCCCCCATGGCATAACTATGGGCCAAGGCCGCGCGGGAAGCAAGCGCCTCGAGCCCCGGCGCGTCGGCCGGCGGGGCTCAGAGCGCCGACGAGACGCCCTTACGGTCGACGGCCTCGGTCCGCCTCGGGCGAGGCCCGCCTCGGATGCGCGGCTAACCGTAAGCTAACGCGCCGCTCGCCTCCGCCTAACCGGCCCGGCATACCCTCGGGCCGGAGGGCGCGGATGAAAAACCAGGAATTTTACCAGACGATGCGCGGCCTGTACGATACGGCGAGGACCGGCGAGCTCGGGCCCGAGCGGCGCTACCTCTTCGTCAGCGACCTGCACCTGGGCGACCGCTCATCACGCGACGACTTTAGGCGTAACGAAGAGCTGTTCTCGGGCGCCCTCTCCTCGCATTACCTCCCCAAAGGGTATACCCTGGTCCTGAACGGCGACGTCGAGGAGCTGCATAAATTCCCCCTTCGCGACATCAGGGCGGCCTACGCCGGCCTGTACGGGCTTTTCGACGAGTTCAAGGACGACGGCCGCCTGGTGAAGATCGTCGGTAATCATGACCTAGGGCTCCTAGCCCAGGACGACGGCCGCTTCGCCCTGGACCATTCCCTGCGGCTCGACGGGGAGCACGGCTCGGTCCTGGCCTTCCATGGGCACCAGTCAAGCAAGCTGTTTATGAAATATAATTATTTATCAGATTTGATCGTCCGCTATATCGCCGATCCCCTTAAGATCCCCAACGCCGAGCTCCCCATGACGAGCAAGCGGCGCTTCAAGGCCGAGCGCCGTATCTACCGCGCGGCCAAGGAGCTCGGCTGCGCGGTCGTGGCCGGCCATACGCACCGGCCCCTCTTCGAATCGTACAGCAAGTACGACAGCCTCCGCTGGAACATCGAGGCGCTGCTGAGGCAGTACACCATGGCGGCCGGCGACGAGCGCTCCCGGCTCGTATCGCTGATCGAGATCTACGCCTCCGAATTTAAGCGCCTATCCAAGAAGGAGCGTAAATTCAAGGTGTCGCGCAGCCTCTACGAGCGGGAGGAGCTCTTGGTGCCCTGTATGTTCAACTCCGGCTGCGCCACGGCGCGCGGCGGCTTCACGGGCATCGAGGTCGACGGCTCTGACGTCGCCCTGGTGTACTGGACCCGGGAGGGCTCGGCCAGGCCATATATCGAGCGGGAGGCGCTGTATCGCGACCGTCCCGAAGGCTCGCCGTGGCTGCGCTATACCCTGTCGCGGGACTCCCTAGAGTATGTCTTCGCCAGGATCAAGCTCCTGGCTTAGAGCACGCGCAGGTCGAGGGAGACGGAGAGGCGCCGCAGGGCCTCGACGCCGGCGGCCGAGTTGCCCCGCTCGTCCAGGGCGGGGCCGTAGACGCCTAGCCCCATGCGGTCGCGCACGGCCGCCACGACGCCGCCGCCCACGCCGCTCTTGGCGGGTATGCCCACCTCGACGGCGAACTCGCCCGAGCCGTCGTACATGCCGCAGGTGGCCATGAGGCTCTTGATGACGCGCGCCGACCGGGCGCTTAAGGCCCGCTCCCGCCGTACCGGGTCGTAGCCGTCGAGGGCCAGGACCGCCCCGACGCGGGACAGCTCGGCCGCGTTCATCGATAGGGCGCATTGCATGAAGTAACCGTCCAGGGCGTCCTCCACCTCGCCGTCCAGCAGCTTGAGCTCCTTCAAGAACCAGGCGATGGATCGGTTGCGGTAGGCGTGCTCGCGCTCGGACTCGTAGACTTCCTCGTCTATCGATAACGACGCGGCGCCGGCGAGGGCTGCGGCGAACTTCAAAAAGCCCTCCGCCCTCGCGGCGGCGCCGCCGCCGGGCATCATGGCCGAGACGACGATGGCGCCTGCGTTGATGAAGGGGTTGAACGGCCGGCGCTTGGCGCTGGTCTCCAGGCGAATGATCGAGTTGAAGGGGTCGCCGCTGGGTTCCTTGCCGACCCGGTCGAATACCGCGTCCTCGCCGCGCTCGCCTATGACGTAGGCTAGGGCGAGTACCTTGGAGATGCTCTGCACGCTGAAGCGCTCTCGGGACTCGCCGGCTTCGTAGACCCGGCCCTCGGCGTCGGTCGCGGCCAGGCCGAGCGCCCCGGCTGGCGCCGAGGCCAAGGCGGGAATATAGGTCGCGACCTTGCCGCCGGCGGCGTAGGGCAGGGCCTCCGCCCTGGCGCGCTCGAGTATGTCCTGCATGGCCGGGAGTATACCGAGGGGCCCTCGCGATGGCTAGCGCGCCGGCGCTGCGCCCGACGAGCTAGTCCGACCGGGGCGGGCGCGGCCTCAATCCTGCTCGGCCCGCCTGCGCTTAGGCTCGAAGGACGGGCAATGCTTACCGGTGGCGGCGAAGACCTCGTGGCTGGGCAGGGCGCGGCTCTTGATCTCGAAGACGCGGCACCCCCGCGGGAAGGACGGATCCCAGGTCACGTAGAACTGGGAGCAGTCGAGGCAATTCGGCGCTGCGTTCGGCGTCGGCGGCATGCCTTGATAATACGGCGAAGGCGCGGCGGGGCTCAACTCCCGAGGACGGCGCTAGCCGGCGGTTCTGCCGCTCGGGACTAGAAGCCGGCGGCGTTTTTACGTACATTGATACCATGACTATCTTGCAGCGAATCCGCCGGCCATTTCGGTACACCAACGGCAACGTAACGCTCGTGCTTATCGGCGTCAACGTCCTCGTTTTCGCGCTCGGCTACCTGATCCGCGACCTGGCCTTCTATCTTGCCCTCATCCCGGCGGCCGTCGTGCGCCTGGGCTGGGTATGGCAGCCCTTCACCTACATGTTCGTACATGCCGGTACGCGGCACCTTCTGTTCAATATGCTCGGCCTTTTCTTCTTCGGAAGCGCGGTGGAGCGCGAGCTGGGGAGCCGGGAGTTCCTGCTCTTCTACCTGCTCTCGGGCTTCGTCGCGGGCCTACTATCCTTCGCAGCCTTCGCGTTCGGCGGCGGCTGGGGCGCGAGCCTCGTCGGCGCCTCCGGCGCGGTCTACGCGGTGCTCCTGGCCTTCGCCGTCCTGCATCCTCGGGCCAAGATATACATCTGGGGCGTGCTACCGGTGCCGTCCGCGGTCCTCGTGGCCGCCTATACAGCCATCGAGCTCTGGTCGGAGCTCTTCGGCCGGGGCGGCAACGTGGCCCACCTGACCCATCTCTTCGGCTTCGGCGCGGCGGCGCTCTACTTCCCGATCCGCTTCGGCGTGAACCCTATCCGTCGCCTGATCCGCGGGGACTAGCGGCCGTGCCCGAGCCCGCCCGCCGGCGCGCCCCGGCGGCCCGCCGCGCGGCGGCGGGCGCCGCGGCCGCCTTCGCGTTCGCCGGCCTCGTCGGATTGAGCCCGCCGGCCGCCGCGCAGGATCGCGACCTCGTGCTACGCGCCGAGTTCCCCGCCGACCTGATACGCCCGCCGAGCCCGGCCGGCTTCTCCGGCGTCGTCGACCCCTCG
This sequence comes from uncultured Spirochaetaceae bacterium, assembly GCA_938004315.1. Classification (GTDB taxonomy): domain Bacteria; phylum Spirochaetota; class Spirochaetia; order Treponematales; family UBA12059; genus DAIPLR01. The sequence goes on along the minus strand of CALKWG010000495.1, from coordinate 2,682 downwards.
TTCAGCCCGTCGGTCCCGGTCGGCGAGGCGGCCCGCGCCATCTTAGAGGAGGCGCGCTGGGTCTTCGGGGCCATGGTATGGGGCTTCGAGTTCAGCTATACGCCCAGCGACCGCGCGCGCGCCATCGAGGAGCGCTTCGAGCTTAGGCCGCGCCTGGCCCTCGCGTGGGGCTCGCGGGACTTCCGCTTCGGCAAGCCCAGGTTGGATGGCTCGGTCGTCATAGCCCCGGTAGAATGGAACCTGGATTCGGCGGCGCGGGCCGAGTACCAAGCCTGGCGCGGGAGCCGTTACGCCTCAGGCCAGGGCCTAGGTTACGCGCGCTTCGACCTGCAGCCTGATCCCGCCGAGGAAGCCGGCGACGGCGGCCCCCTGCCTCAGCCGGTCGCCGCCCGCCGAGCCGCTATGGCCGACGCGGCCCGGGCCGCCCTGCGCGCGTACCTGACCGGCGTCGTCCATAACAAGCCGCGCGAGGTCCGGGGCGCCTTCGCCCTGGCCGAAGTCCCCAGGATGAGCCTAAGGGAAGGGCGCTGGATCGCGCAGGCGCGCGTCCGGATACGCGTCGACGAGATAATCGGGTACGGCGGCTATTAAGCGAGCCTGGCGCCGACAAGGACGGCCTGCGCGCGAAACGCCCCGGTCGTCGATGTCCGCTCGGCTTAAGCCTTGAGCGTCGCGTCGACCGCCTCGTGCATGGCGTCGAGTTTAGCCATGAGGGCGTCGACCACCGCCTGCTTCTTATCGTCGTTAAAATGCTTGCTATGCTTGATAGCCTCGCGGAAGCCGCGGCACTCGATGGGCTCGCCTACGTCGTAGACGACGACGTCCTTCACGAGCTCGTCTTCCTTCATCTCGCCGGCGGGATTGACGCGCAGGACGTTGCCGTTGATCGACACGGGGCACATATAGTCGAAGGAGCGTAGGTACGAGTCGATCTCGCGTACGCCGCGCTTGCTTGACGGATCCCAAGGGCGGTAGCGGGTGCCGGCCGGGAAGACCAGGATGAGCTTACCGCTCACCTTGAGCTCGCCGAGCTTCTTCATGGCGGCATGGTTGATGCTGGAGCCGAGCATCATTTCGGACACGAGCTCCTTGGGGTCTTTAATATTGCGCTTGATGATCTCGAGCGAGCGGCTGGGATAAATCACCAGGCGCGAATAGGCCTCGGCGAAGGCCGTGATCACCGGGTCGGTCTGGCTGAGCTTGATGCCCGCCACCGCCACGATATTCGATTCGATGTCCTTGCCGCCCTGGCCTCTTTGGCGAAGTAGATACGATAAGACCGGCAGGTCGAAATTGCCATAATGCTCGAGGAGGAGGAGGCAGGATTTCCCTTGTCGCGCGAGCTCCGCCAGCCTCTCGAGGTTCTGGAAGTTGCGTATCTCGCTGGCCGGCAGGATCCAGTCCTGGACGATGCGGTCGATGAAGGGCAGGATCTTGGTGTTGGCCTCGGCGTAGACGCTATCCGGGCCGATATCCATCGAAGCCCGCGCGTGCTTCATCATCTCGACTATGTTATCTCGATAATTAGCGCTTAGCGTATCCACCTAGTTCCCTCCGTCGCGCATCCCTAATCGGGCCGCGTTCGGGAAGTATAGACAGCCGGCTAAGCAACTGTCAACGCGAGGCGCTGCGCCGACGCCGTCGCTGCGCCGCCATTAGGGGGCGAACTCCACGGCGAACCAATCGGCTATGGCCGACTGAGCTTGGTCTATAAGCCCGATGCCGACGGGCGCCGTCGTCTCGGCTACCAGCCATTGCTTTTGCTTATACGGGAAGCGCGCCCCGGGGCCGGGGAGCTCGAGGCCCGCCAGCGCATGCTGGTGCTTGAGCGACACGAGCAGTATGCCCGGTATGTTCTCCCTTCGCAGCAGGGTCAGCATGACCAATACCCTCGAGTCGCAATCGCCGCGGCCCTCCATGGCGGCGCTTAAGGGGTTGACCACGTCCGAACCCGAGGGGTCCCGCTCGTAGCGCCAGCTTTGCACCCAGGCGAGGAGGGCCGCGGCGTAGTCGCGCGAGCTCGCCGGCGCCCCGAAGCGCGGCGCCGCGGCGTCCGAATCCGGAGCTCGGCCTTGAAGCGGGGGCGGCGCGTGGGCTGCGGCCTCGTCCGTCGGAACTTCGTCGACGAAGTTCGCCGGGCGCTCGATCCCGGCCCATGAGCCGTTCTCCCAGGCGCGGGCCAGTTCGAGCCCGAGGCGATCGAGCGAGGGGGCGCCGTCGCGCCACACCATGCGGTAGAAGCGCCTCATGGCCTCCGTGACCAGCTCGGGCCGGGCTCCGTAGGGCGTAAGGACGCGGTATTCGCGCTCGACGATCTCCTGGGCGATTAGGCCCTCCGCCGGGAGCCAGGTTACGGAGACCGACGTTTGGCCGAAACGGATCTGGGCTTGGGCCGGGCGTTCGGCGCCTAAGCCCGCCCTGGCGGCCGTCCCGACAGGGCCGGGCGCGGCGCGATAGGCGGGGCCGGCCGAGAAGCCGTCCAGGGTTGAGAGCATGAGGTCCTTGGCCCTGGCGTAGGACGAGCTCGGCGCGTAGGCTAATAGGGCCAGGTCGTACGCGGGTTGGGCCGACTGGGCGGTCCCGGCGGCTCCGGCGGCTCCGGCGGAGCCGGGCGCCGGCGTAGGGGCCTGCCGCGGAGATCGGAAGAGCACACGTCTGAACTCCAGTCACCGAATACGATCT
>CALKWG010000494.1 GCA_938004315.1 uncultured Spirochaetaceae bacterium | reverse complement strand
TAATGCGCAGGTATCGGGTTCGATTCCCGATTTCGGCTTAAAAAGCCCGATCCGCACCAGCGGGTCGGGCTTTTTAAATCAGCCGAAATCGGGAATCGAACCGAGTGAGCGACTCGGCGGACGCGCGAAACATTGAGCGCGGGCGCCGAGCGCGGCGCATGGACGCGCCGCGAGCGACCGAGGCGGCCCGGAGCGCAGCCGGCAGGATGCCGGCAAGCGCAGGGCGATTCCCGATTTCGGCTGAGCGAAAACGCGATCCCCTTCGGGGGGTCGCGTTTTCGCTTATAGGACGAAATCGGGCGAGCCCGACGCGCGCTTTCAGCGCGCACGTCAATCCTTCCTTGCGGACCGGCGCGTAGCGCCTATCGAACCGAGTGAGCGACTCGGCGGACGCGCGAAACATTGAGCGCGGGCGCCGAGCGCGGCGCATGGACGCGCCGCGAGCGACCGAGGCGGCCCGGAGCGCGGCCGGCAGGACGCCGGCTTGCCAGCGGCGTCCGCATGGGCTATAAATCGGCCATGGATATACCCTTCACCGTTCGCGCCTCTCGGGACGCGAACGGCCTCGTTCGCGTCCGCTACGGCATCGCGCTCTGGTACCGCCTCGCTTCCGCGGGCATCTTTTTAACGATCGTCGCGACGATCATCGCCGCCGGCGGGACCGGTCCGCTCGGCTATGTCGCCCTGGCGATATCCGCGGTCGCATCGGCCTGGAACGAGTGCTGGGTGTTCGATACGGCTCGCAGGCTCGTCAGCGGAGGGGCGGGCCTCGCTGGGCTCTATAAGCCGCTCGTCTTGTCCTTCGACGAAATCGACGAGATCGATATAGTTGAGTTCCACCGCGGATCGTTTTCCGGTTCCGAGTCCGGCTCTATCCTCCTTGGCGCGCAGGCTAGGCTCGCGCTCGTCCTCAAGGAAGCCCCGAGCGTCACCCTGAACGGCGTCAGCCTTAAAAATAAATCATCGCTACAGCGCGATGCATTTCTACTGTCCGAATTAACTGGTTTAATTATTAAGACTAAATAACTCTATTGAGTGCATTCATGATGATTTTTTTTAGCGCCTGCATAATTTGTCCTTGCCAGGTTCCAAAAATCGTATGAAAATCCCCCTCACCGGAGTACGCGCGGCATAGCCGGCCGCCGTCGGTCTCGCGACGCCCTAGGCGCGCGTGATTTTTCTTAAGGGGGAGAAGTCAATGAAATTAAAGGTTTCATTGCTGGTCGCCATCCTGCTAATCGCAGGCGCCGTGTCGGCGTTCGCCATGGGCGGCAAAGAAGTGAGCATCGAGGGGACCCTTACCGGTCTCGACGAAACCTCCATGACCGTCACCTATCTGGACGCCAAGGGCAAAGAGAAGGTCGCTACCTTCCAGATAGGCCCCGAGACCGCCGTCAAGCGCGTCGACCAGCCGTCCGACTGGCTCATGGTCGCCCGCAAGGGCCTCACCGTCCAGGTAAGCGCTAAGGGCAAGTCCGCGCTCGCCGTCACCGTGCCGTTCTACGGCCTTGAGACCCAGGGTCGCGGCATCCGAACCGCCGATCCCGCGGTAATCGGCGTCGAGGACGTTCGCGTCAACCGAACCGACTCCTCCCTCGTAGCCGCCTCGGAAGCCAAGGACAAGGAAGGCCGCATCGTATCCAAGGTCAGCTTCGTTGAGGTCGCCCCGGTCGAAGACGACGCCTGGAGCCTCTCCAACTCAAAGACCGTGATGCTCGGCAACCTCCACATCCTGCCCGGCACCATGAAGGTCAGCCTGGACGGCAAGCCCATGACGGTCATCGACTCGGTCGACGGCGCCGGCGCCTTCGCCGCCGAGGCCGGCAGTTCCGTACTCCTCGACCTCAGCAAGGGCATCTACACCCTGAAGTTCGACGTCGACGTAGGCGCCAACTTCGCCGAGGCCGATAAGCGCCTGAAGCTGTCCTTCAAGAAGAAGATGTACGATCAGACCACGGTGGAAACCACCTACCTCAAGGTCGCCCCCCTGGCCTGCATCGAGCTCAACGGCAAGAAGGCTACCCTCGCCGAGGCCATCGACCGCGCCAACTTCTGGCAGGTCCGGGCCAATCCCGCCGGCGACATCATCCACATCGACGCCTACCTCGTCGGCATGGAAGGCGTCGTGAAATCCGCCTCCGCGACCAGGCTCGTGGCTACCGTCGGCGGCGCAGACATGACCCTGGCCGTATCCCCCGGCGTATTCTTCGCCACCAAGGCCGGCGGCCCCGCCGAGCTCGCGGCGTTCAAGGCCGGCACGCCGGTGCTCATCACCAACGAACCCGCGGACGAGTACCGCGTCATCTACGTTTCCTTGAAGAACTAACGAGGAGAGACACGTTATGAAGCTGAAGAAGATTATCGCGGCCCTTTTGCTCGGAGCCTGCCTCCTTGCGCCGGTCGCCGCTCAGCAGAGGCAAGGCGGCGACCTCCTATTCGCCACCTTCTCCGACCCTCTCTATTTCGTCCCCTTCATGCACGCCGACTCGGCCTCGAGCGACGTCGTAACCCTGATGTTCTCGGGCCTGCTCAAGTACGACAAAGACCTGAAGATCGTCCCGAACGTGGCCGAGTCGTATACGGTCTCCCCCGACTCCCTCACCTTCACCTTCAAGCTGCGAAAAGGCGTGCTCTTCCACAACGGCAAGGAGATGACCTCCCGCGACGTCAAGGTCAGCTATGACCTGATCCGCGACCCGGCAGTCAACTCGCCGCGCCGCTCCATGTTCGTAGACGTGGCCGAGATCACGACCCCCGACCCCTATACCGTGGTCTTCAGGCTATCCAAGGTCAACGGCGTCTTCCTCAACAACATGACCGCCGCGTACATCGTGCCCGCCGACGAGATCCAGAAGTACGACAAAACCAAGCTCAAGGAAAGCGACTTCGCCCGCAACCCCATCGGCAACGGCCCCTTCCAGTTCGACTCCTGGCTGACCAACCAGCGCGTGGTCCTTAAGCGCTTCGACAAGTACTGGGAAGGCCCGGTCGGCTTCGATCGCTATGTGTTCCTGAACAAGGGCAACCAGGCCACCGCCATGGTCGCCACGCAGACCGGCGAGACCAACCGCGTCATGGTGCCCGAGGCCGACGTAGCCCGCATGGCGGCCATCCCCACGCTCGACCTGCACCGATACGTCGGCAACGTATTCGACGCCATCATCTGGAACACCGTCGGCGAGTTCACCTCCGACGTCCGCGTACGCCAGGCCCTCTCCCACGCCATCAACAAGCAGGCCTTGGTATCCGGCATCTACAAGGGCAACGGCCGCGTCGGCGTGAGCTCCTTCATACCCGGCACGCCCTTCTATAACGCCGCCGCCCCCAGCTACAACTTCAACATCGCCCGCGCCCGGCAGCTGCTCGACGAAGCCGGCTGGCGCGTCGGCCCCGACGGCATCCGCGTCAAAGACGGCAAGCGCATGAAGCTCTTCATGATTACCAATAAGGGCAACATCATGCGCGAGAAGATCCTGCAGTACGTGCAGAGCGCCTTCAAGGTCGTCGGCGTCGAGGTCGACGCCCAGATCCTCGAGTGGAATACCTTCCTCACCAAGTACGTCGAGGTCGGCCGCTTCGACGCCTACGTAGGCGGCTTCTCCACCGGCCTCACCGCCGACCACTCCGCCTTCTACCACTCCGAGGCGACCCCCTCGGGCTTGGGCTTCCTGAACCGCGGCAAGTACGCCAACAAAGAAGTCGACGAGCTCCTCGTCAAAATCCGCGGCACAGCCGATACCGCCGAGCAGGCTCGCCTGGCCTTCAGGGTCCAGGAGATCGTCGGCCGCGAAGTGCCCTACACCTTCATCGTCAACCGCACCCAGGCTTACGCCTACGGTAAAGCCGTCCGCAACGTCCTCTCCGTCGACCTCCTCGGTTGGTTCAACCCCGAGACGAGCTGGATCCAGTAAGCTAATAGCCCCTTAGCGATCCTCGGCCCCCTCCCTCCCGGGAGGGGGCCGTTCGATGGCCAGGCTCCTACGGCCGGCTATCCTATCGCGCGGGCGGCGCGCCGCCCCGCCCGCGGGAGCTCTCCCGCGCGATGCATACGTTGACCAAGGAGATCGGACGTGCACAAGTATATAATCCGGCGCCTGCTCCAAGCGGTGCCGCTCCTCTTCATCATCACCGTCATCACGTTCATCATCATCAATACCGCCCCGGGCGACCCGGTCTATATGTTCGTCAGCCCGGACCAGATGGACACGGCGAACCTCGACTTGATACGCGCCCAGCTCGGCCTCGATAAGCCCATGATCGTCCGCTATTTCATCTGGCTCGGCGGCGTGCTCAAGGGCGACTTCGGCCTCTCGTTCTTCTACCGCCGTCCGGTCATGGAGGTGCTCTTCGAGTCCCTCCCCAACACCATAATCCTGGCGTTGAGCGCCACGATCTTCTCCTTCGCCGTCGCCATCCCGGCGGGCATCACCTCCGCCATCAAGCGTAACTCGGCCTTCGACTACGCCTCGTCGACCGTCTCCTTCATCGGCGTCTCCCTGCCGAGCTTTTGGTTCGGCCTAATCATGATCCTGGTCTTCAGCCTCAAGCTCCGCTGGCTCCCGACGGCGGGCATGCAGAGCCTGGACGCGACCGGGTCGTTCTTCAACGACCGCCTGCGCTACCTCATCCTGCCGACCCTCGTCTTGGGCATGGGCAGCATGGCCAGCAAGATGCGCTATATGCGCTCGGCCATGCTCGAGGTGATTAGGCAGGACTACGTGCGGACCGCCAGGGCCAAGGGCGTGGCCGAGTTCTTCGTGATCGGCAAGCACGCCCTGCGCAACGCCCTCCTGCCGGTCATCACGCTCCTGGGCTTCATAATCCCGAGCCTCGTCGGCGGCGCGGTCATCGTCGAAACCATCTTCGGATGGCCGGGAATAGGGCGCATCGCCATCTCCGCCTCGTTCAACCGCGACTACCCTTTGATGATGGGCAACCTGATGCTTTCGTCGACCATGGTCATCATGGGCAGCCTCATCGCCGACATCCTCTATGCGGTCGCCGATCCGCGCATCAAGTATTAAGGGAGCAGCGAACATGCAGCAGCAAGAGAAAACGGCCGCCGAGATAGCCGAGCTGTCGGAATCGGCCGAATACTCCGATACCTTCGCCAAGCAGGCGGCCATCGTCTGGCGCCGTTTCCGCAAGAACAAGTTCGCGGTCATCGGGCTATTCACGCTCCTCGTACTCTACGCCAGCGCCATATTCGCGCCCCTCATCGCGCCGTATTCCGAGTCCGGTGACCCCAACTCGGATATCTTCCTCATAGACATGAGGCCGATCGCGTCGCGCTATAAAGTCATGCTCTACGACGACTACGAAAGCTTCGAATCGTTCGTGGTGATACTTCCCGAGAGGGGCCAGGCCTATTACCGCGACGTCAACCACGTCGTCTACCCGGCCGATCCCGAGTTCCTAGCCAAGGTCGAGGAGCAGCAGAACTGGCTCTACGACGAGGAAGGCGAGCCCATGCGCTTCGCGCCGAACATCATGGGCCGCGACGAGCTCGGGCGGGACGTATTCTCCCGGGTGCTCTTCGCCGGGCGCATCTCGCTCTTCATCGGATTCGTCTCCATGGGCATAGCGATCGTCATCGGCGTCATCTGGGGCTGCGTAGCCGGCTACTACGGCGGCGTCGTGGACAGCGTCATGATGCGCATCGTCGACGCCATCATGAGCATCCCCACCTTTTTGCTCCTCGTTACCGTCATGTCCTTAGGGCGGCCGAGCATCATGAAGGTCATGGTCGTGCTCGGGCTTACCGGCTGGACGGGCATCTCCCGCTTCGTACGCGCCGAGTTCCTCTCGCTCATGAAGCGCGACTTCGTCGAGGCCGCCAAGTGCATAGGAGCCAAGGATAAGCGCATCATCTTCAGGCACGTCCTCCCGAACGCCATGGGCCCCATCATCGTCGCGGCGACCATGGGCGTCGCGGGCGCCATCCTGGCCGAGTCGGGCCTGTCCTTCTTCGGCATAGGCGTCCAACCGCCGGCCGCCAGCTGGGGCAACATGCTCACGAACGCGCAGGAGCTCAACACGATGATCAACGCCTCGTGGAAGGCGCTCTACCCGGGGCTGATGATCTTCATAACGGTACTTTCTTATAACTTCATGGGCGATGGCTTGCGTGACGCGCTGGATCCGCGCCTCAAGAACAGCTAGGAGGCGGCTATGAGCACGACGCAAGAGCGCATACTCGAAGTCAAGAACTTGAAGACTCGCTTCGCCACCGAGGACGGGGTCGTCCCCGCGGTCGACGGGATAGACTTCCATATCAACAAGGGCGAATTCCTCGGCCTCGTGGGCGAGTCCGGCTGCGGCAAGAGCGTCACCTCGCTCTCGGTCATGGGACTCCTGCCCAAGCCCATGGGCAAGGTCCTGCCCGAGTCGTCCATACTCCTGGACGGCATGGAGCTCACGAGCCTGTCGGATAAGGAGATGCGCCGCATCAGGGGCAACCGCGTCTCCATGATCTTCCAGGAGCCCATGACCTCGCTCAACCCCGTCTTCAAGATCGGCGACCAGCTCGCCGAGGTATATCAGATCCATGAGCGCATGCCCAAGCCCCAGGCCCTCCAGAATTCGATAGAGATGCTGAAGCTCGTGGGCATCTCGAGGCCCGAGAAGGTCGCGGCCGAGTACCCCCACGCGCTCTCCGGCGGCATGCGCCAACGCGTCATGATCGCCATGGCCCTGGCCTGCAAGCCCGAGCTCCTCATCGCCGACGAACCGACGACGGCCCTGGACGTAACCATACAGGCGCAGATCCTGGCGCTCATGAAAGGCCTAAAGACGGACCTGAACTCGGCCATCCTGCTCATCACCCACAACTTGGCGGTGGTGGCGGAGACCTGCCAGCGCGTCATAGTCATGTACGCCGGCCGCATCGTCGAGGAAGCCTCTACGGTCGACCTCTTCGACGAGCCTAAGCACCCTTATACGCAGGGGCTCCTGGCTTCCATACCCTCCCTATCCAAGGACATGGAGAAGCTGGACTCTATACCCGGCGTGGTGCCGAACCTCCTCAACCTGCCGGCCGGATGCCGCTTCGCCCCCCGCTGCAAGAAGGCCATGCCGATCTGCAGGGCCGAGCACCCCGGCATGACCGATCTAGGCGGCGGACGACGCGTCTGCTGCCACCTGTACGCCAAGGAGGGAGCCTGATGGCCACGCTCATAGAGGCACGCGACCTCAAGAAACATTTCCCGCTTAAGAAGGAGCTCTTCGCCAAGGAGCAGCTCTTCGTCAAGGCCGTCGACGGCGTCAGCTTCGACATCCAAAAGGGCGAGACCCTCGGCGTCGTGGGCGAGTCGGGCTGCGGCAAGTCGACCCTAGGCCGCGCCGTCATCCGCCTGCACGAGCCGACCGCCGGCAGCGTCCGCTTCGACGGCGAGGACATCTCCGGGCTGAGCAAGGAAGAGATGCGCCTGAAGCGACGCGACATGCAGCTCATCTTCCAGGATCCCTTCTCGTCGCTCAATCCGCGCCAGACCGTGGGCCGCATCATCGGCGAGCCCTTGGAGATCCACCTGGGCCTAGGTAAGGATGAGCGGAAGGCACGCGTCGAGGAGCTCCTGGCCTTGGTCGGCCTATCGCCCTACCACCTGCGCCGTTATCCGCACGAGTTCTCCGGCGGCCAGCGCCAGCGCATCAGTATCGCGCGCGCGATCGCGCTGAACCCCAAGTTCGTGGTCTGCGACGAGTCGGTCTCCGCCCTCGACGTGTCCATCCAGGCGCAGGTCATCAACCTCTTCATGGAGCTCCAGGAGAAGCTGGACTTGACCTACATGTTCATCTCGCACGACCTATCGGTGGTCAAGCATATCTCCGACCGCATCATGGTGATGTACCTCGGCAAGGCGATGGAGCTGGCCGCCTCGGCCGCCCTCTTCGAGGAGCCCCTCCACCCCTATACCAAGGCCCTACTCGAATCGGTTCCCCTGCCCGACCCGCACCGCGTCGTGAGCCGACAGCTGCTCGTCGGCGACGTACCGAGCCCCATCAACCCGCCCAAGGGCTGCGTCTTCCATACGCGCTGCCCGAGGAAGATGGACAAATGCATGAGCGAGGTGCCCGAGTTCAAGTGCGTCAAAGAAAACAGGTTCGTGGCCTGCCATCTGTACTAGGCGGATAACGCCCGATCCATTTATAGCCCGATCCGCGGTAGCGGGTCGGGTTTTTTTGCGCTCTTGGCCCCGGCGCGCTACAATCCCGGTATGAACGTAGGAAAGAAGCCCCGCGAGGCCGCGGCGATTTGCCTGGCCTTCATCGCCGCCCTGCTCCTCATGGCGTGCTCTAGCGATCCGCCGGTCAGGCGCGGCAGCCTGAGCGACGCCATGGACAAGTCGCGCGACGACTACCAGGGCTCGCGTGAAGTGCCGAGCGCGCCGGCCTATCGCTCGCCGCCGCGGGACGAGCCGGGAGCCTATCGAGGCTCGATCATCGTCATCTCGCCGAGCGGGACCGATGCGCCAGGCCAGGAGCCGCCGGAGGCCTTCGATTTTCCCCCGCCTTATTTCGGCGTACGCGGCGGGCGCTCGCCCCTCATGTCCGGCGGGTTCGAGGGCGTAGCCGACGGCGACCTCATCCTGCTCGCGCGCGGGGCCGACAGGGTCGAAGGCGGGCTCTACGCCGGCTTCATGGCGACGGGCCTCCGAGCCGGGAGCGCCCTGGCAGAGAGCGTAGACGACTCGACGCTCTTTCTCAGGGCCGGGGTCGAGCTCCGATGGGCGCCGTTCCCGGATTGGCCCGTCCTCTCGCCCTATCTCGGCGCTCAGATGGGCGGGTTCTTGTTCTCTTGGGAGTTCAAGAATCCTCTACCGTCGGGGGGGGACCTCATTTCGTACGACTCGCTCGGCGGTCTGCATCTCGCCTGCGGGGCGGGCTTATATATCCTCAATCTCGAGGCCGTCAAGCTCGGAGTTTCCATCAATCCCGAGGCTTACCTCTTCGGCGACCTGACGAGCCAGGGCTTCGACAACGATTACTTCTATCCAGTAGGAGGCATACGCGCCTCGGCCGAGCTCCTGATCCGCTTCTAAGAGAAAAGCCCCGGCGCCATGGCTGCGCCGGGGCGGATAGCTAGGCCGAGGGAGCTAGATCCTGCCGGCTAAGGCGCGGTTCTTTTCGTAGGCGATGAGCTCGTCGCGCGTCAGCTTTCCCGGCTCGAAGCGCACCTGGAGCGTGGCCGACAGCTGGGCTACGAGGGCGTCCTTGAACTCCCTGAGGCCGACGTCCTTGCCGCTCTCCTGCTTGACGCTGGTCATGGGCTCGAGCGCGCGCTCCTTGATCTCGGGCGGCACGTACATCACCTTGAAGAGCGGCGCCGTATCCATGGGCGAGAGCCAGGTCACCACGTTGGCGACGTAGAGGTTCTCGATCTCGCTCAGGATGATGGTCGCCAGCTTCTTGCCGCTGGCCCGCACGGCGCCGATATGGCTGTACCAAGCGTCGTCGACGCCGAGCGCCTTGAAGGTCTCCACCAAGGCGCCGCCGATCGCATGGAAGGCGGCCGACGGGTCTGGGAAGCGGGAGCGCTCGAAGACCATCTGCGCGTTGACCGTGCCCGCCGGGTCGACGAAAACGAAGCTCCGCTGGCCGGTTACGACGACGCGCTCGAGCGCCGGGCACTCGGATTGGATCTCCTGGATGAGCGGCGCGAAGTTGGACAGGCACACGATGGCCTTGGCCCCCGAGTCGCGCAGGATGAAGCTGATCTCGCGGCCCTTATACATCGTGTTAAAGGGCACGGCGACGGCGCCGAGCTTCTGGACTCCGTAGAGGCTGAAGACGAACTCGGGGATGTTGGGCAGCATGATGGCCACGCGGTCGCCCTTCTTGACGCCTATCGACGCCAGGCCGCCGGCGACCCGGCTAGCCTCCTCGTCGAGCTCCTGATAGGTGTAGATCCGGTTCTCGAAGCGTATCGCCTCGCGCTTGCGGTGCCGCTCCGCGATAGCCTCGAGCGTGGCGCCCAGGCCCAGGGGGAGCGGCTCGGCCGCCTTGGACTTGCCGAACATCATCGGGCGCTCCTGTCTATGAGCCGTTTATCCTCCGCGTCGCCCCGGAGCTCCTTCCTGAGCACCTTGCCGGTCGCGCTCTTGGGCAGGGCCGAGAGGACCACGTACGAGCGCGGGCGCTTGTACGGGGCCAGGTGCAGCTCGCAGTACTCCTGCAGCTCGCGGTGGCTAGGCGGCTCCTCGCCGGCGGCCGGCGTATTGTCGGGACCGGAGAATTTAGGCACCACGAAGGCGGTGACGGTCTCCTCGCCCTTGGGGCTTACGAGGTTGACGACCGCGGCCTCCGACACCTTGGGGTGCTCGGCCAGGACCTCCTCCACCTCGCGGGGGCTGATATTGTAGCCGTGCGAGATGATGATGTCCTTCTTGCGGTCCGTGATGAAGTAGTAACCGTCGGCGTCACGGTAACCCAGGTCGCCCGAGTGGAACCAGCCGTCGGCGTCCAGGACCTGGGCCGTGGCCGCGGGGTTGTTCCAGTAACCCCTGAAGATGGTCGTCGAGCGGATGGCGATCTCGCCCTCCTGCCCGTCGGGCAGCTCGGCGCCGTCCTCGCCCACCACCTTCATCTCGACCCCCTCGGCCGGCCGGCCTATGGAGCCGTCCTTGAACCGGCCGCCCACGCCGTTGGCGCAGACGGAGCTCGTCGACTCGGTAAGGCCGTAGCCCTCCATGATCGTCGTGCTGAAGGCCTCGGCGAAGTCCTTGAGGACGGCCAAGGGCAGCGGCGCGCCGCCCGAGATGCAGTGCTTCAGGCTCTTGGGTATCTTGGTCTGCCGGCTCTTGATGCGCGACAGGCCGAGGAGCAGCTGGTACATCGACGGGATGGCCGGCATCATGGTCGCCTGGTGCTTCTCGATGGTCTCGAGGAGGCTCTGCGGGCTGTACTGCGGCATGAGGACCAGGCAGGCGCCGTAGTGTAGCGATACGATCAAGGCGTTAGCCAGGCCGTAGATGTGATAGAGCGGGAGGACGCCTATCACCCGGTCGTCCGGGCTGAAGTCGATGAGGGACTTCACGATGGTCGTGCATTGGAAGTTGAGATTCCTATGCGTCACCATGGCGCCCTTGGGATTGCCGGTGGTGCCCGAGGTATAGATGAGGACCGCCGGCTCGTCCGGGTCCACCTCCGCGGCCTTGAACTTGCTCGAGGCCTTGGAGGTGAGCTCGGCCAGCTGCACCGTGCCGACCGGCCGGGCGCCGTTGCGGCCCTGCCTGGGCAGGCGCGCCACCGCTATCTTCTGCGAGGCGGCCAGCTCCTTCTCCACGACCACGTCGGCGCCGGCGACTATACCTAACTCCCGGCTCTTCTGGATCACGAGCGTGTCGGGAACCAGGGTGGTCGAGAGCTGGTATTTGCCGGCGATGCGGCCCTCGGCGATCGAGGCGCCGTACGACACGATGTCGGCCGTGTCGCCGTCGGGATTATAGATGAGCCGCCAGGTTTCGTTTCCGGCCAATGTCTACCTCCCGCCGGTCTCGGCCGCCAGATAGGCCTCGACCTCGTGGAAGAACTGGTTCTCGATGTCCTCGCCGGGCTTGCGGCTAAGCTTACTTACGACGATATAGACGATGGTGTTGACGAGGAGGCTGGCCAGGACCGGATGCCCCACTACCAGGATCCGCTCGCCGCCGACCACTACGAAGAGGCTGAGGAGCAGGTAGCCTATGCCCGCCAGGGTGCCGGCGATGGCGCCCTGCTTGGTGCCGCGCTTCCAGAGGAGGCCGCCGACCAGGGCGGGTCCCCACTGGGCGAAACCGGGGACGCTCACGTCGGTCAGGTACAGCGCCATGGCGCCGGTATTGAAGGCGCTCACGATAAGGCTCAGGATGACGATGGCTACCACCGACCAGCGCGCCCAGGTGGTGATCTGTTTGTCGCTCGCGTCGGGCTTAAAGAGGCCCTGGATGACGTCGCGGCTGACGATGACGCTGGAGGTCATGAGCTGCACTGCCGCGGTGCTGACCGCCGCGGCGATGACGCCGAGGAGGACGAACACGCCGAACCAATCGGGCAGGGTGCGCTTGATCACCGTCTGAACGACGCGATCCGCCTCTACCTGTAGGGCGACGCCGTTCTGGGCCGCTAAGGCCTCGAGCTCAGCCAGGGGCATGGCCGCGGGGGCGACCAACGAGCCCCAGAGGAAGGGCAGGATGTAGAAGAAGAGGCCGCCGAAGACGAAGATGAGGAGCGGGAACCACTTAAAGAGGCTTTTGTCGCGCGCGGTCATGCAGCCGATGGCTACGTGAGGCCAGCTGAAGGCCAAAAGGCCTACGACGAAGGTGCCGCCGAGCACCACCGGGGTGTAGGCGCCGACGGGGCCGGGGTCGGATAAGAGGGCCGGACGGGTCGCCAGAACCTGCGACGCCGCCTGTACCAGGCCGCCGTCGGGGAAGAGCGCGGCCACGACCCAGACGAGGCTCCCTAGGAGCGCCGTCATGTAGACCACGCCGAGGAAGATGTTCACCCAAGCCACGATGCGCATGCCTCCGAGGAGCACGAGCACGATGAGGATGATGGCCGTATAGATGGCGCCCCATACGGCCGGTAGGCCCGTCAGGGCCTCGAAGCCGGCGCCGACGCCCAAGGGTTGTATGCCGACGTAGGGGACGATGAAGGCCAGGATAGATAGCGAGAGGATGAGCTTGAGCGCCTTGGACTGATAGCGCTCGCCGAGCACCTCGACCGGGGAGAGGAAGCGGTTTATCTTGGCTAGGGCCCAGAGCCGCGGGCCCAGGAACATGTAGAGCCCGGCGAAGCCGGCGACGCTGCCCCAGATGAAGGTGACGTAGCCCGGCCCCTTGGTGTAGAGGAGGCCAGGGAAGCCGTAGAAGGTCCATGCCGACGAGATGGCGAAGAGGACGAAGAAGAACATGACGACGACGCCGATCGTACGGCCGCCGAGCATGTAATCCTCGGCGGTCTTGGCGGAGATCCGATAGCCGTAGGCCGCCATGAGCACGATGACGGCGCCGAAGCCGCCTAATACCGCGAGCGTAAATCCCATGGGGACCTCCTACCTGTATGGCCAGAAGAAGAAGAAATAGATGATGTAGGCGACCAGCCAATACGCGACGAACCCTACGCCGATCACGAGGGGCATGGTCATCCACCCGAATACCAAGGTCGGCTCAGCCCCGGCGGGGGTCGTGGTAACCCCGACCGCCATGAGGACTATGAAGCCGACGACCGACAGCAGGAGCGCTATCAAATATACGCGCCCGGCCGTATGACGAGTCATCTCTACCATGGGGTAAAGATACACTATTGACATTTATTGTCAATTTGTATTTTTACTAAAATACTCACCGTTAGCCAATTTCAAAAGTCGGTTACTTTTGAAATTGGCTTTGCGATTGCTTGCGT
>CALKWG010000493.1 GCA_938004315.1 uncultured Spirochaetaceae bacterium | reverse complement strand
CGCTTCGTCTCTTTCCAGTCCCCCGGGGCGTCCATGCCATAATGCTAACGCCGCGAGAGGCTCGCCGCAAGGCAATCCATCGCCTTGACTTCGCGGAAGCCCTCGGAACGATAGAGGCGCAGGGCGTTTTCGTTCTCCGCGTTGACCGAAAGGAAGGCTTCCGTAAAGCCGGCCTCCGCCGAGAGCCTGAGCGCCGTCCGTACGAGGTAACGCGCAAGGCCCCGACCCCGGTGGGCTTTATCCACCGCGATCGTCCCGATGAAACCCGAGCCCTCCTCGTCGTCGCGCTCCAGGCGCAGCGTGCCGCAGGGCGAGCCGTCCGGGGCTAAGGCGAGGAGGAGGCCGCCGGGCAGGTACTCGGGCGACGAGGCGAAGGCGGCTATATCCTCGACGCGGGCCTCGACCGAGCCCTTGAGCTCGGCGAAGTTGCGGTTGCGCACGGCGACGAAGGCGGCGACGGCGGTTCCGTCGCGGGGATCGACGGCCTTAAGGCGGTAGCCCGGCGGGGCCGCCGGAGCCTCCGCGCCGGCGCTTGTCGCCGCCGCCATCAGGTAGGCCGTGCGCTCGTAGCTAAAGCCTAGGCTTTCGAAGGTCGAGCGCGTCGCCTTAAGGTCCGCGGGGATGAAGAGATAGACCTCGTCCGCCGCCGGCCGGAGGGCGTCGAAGAGCGCTTCCGAAAGCGGCCCGTAGGCCGCCTCGTTAAGGGCGTGCAGGACGGCTATCCTAGCGCGCCTGGCGGCGCGGTAGCTCGGCCCCAAGAGCGCGGCCGCGACGCCGACGACGGTCCCGTCGGCGGCCAAGGCCGCGAAGGAGGGAGCCTCGTCGCCGAAGGCCCAGCCCTCGTCCGGCACGTATGACTCGTCATGTTCGTCGCCATGGGCGCGGCAGTACGATAGGAAGCCCCCGGCCGCCGATTCGTCGGCCCGTTGAATTCGTACGATGTCCATGACGCCGATCATACGCCCGGCTACGCGGGCGCGATAGTGGACAAATCTCCTATGCTTATTCTGGACGCCTCCGCCAAGCCGGTTTACACTATCGGCTCATAGCTGACGAGGGGGATGCATGACGGGAGAGAGAGCCTTCAGGACCGACGGCTACGCTAAGGTGACCGGGCGCGCGGCCTACGCCGACGACTACGCCGTAGCCGGCATGTTGCACATGGTACCGGTCTACGCCGACTACGTCGCGGCTAAGAACCTGCGGGTCCATATCGACGCGGCCCTGGCCTCGCCCGGCTGCGTCCGCGTGCTCACGGCCAAGGACGCACCCGGCCGCACGACCTTCGGCCAGATAGAGAAGGACTATCCGATCATAGCCTCGGACCGGATCCGGAGCTACGGCGACGTCTGCGCCCTCGTATTGGCCGAGACCCGCGAGCAAGCCTTGGCCGCCGCCGCCCTGGTCCGCGTCGAGGCCGACCCGATCAAGCCGGTCCTATCGGTCGAGGAGGCCTTAGACCCCTATGCGCCGATCGTGCCGGCCTACGGCGAGAGCAATATCGTGGCCGAGCACCGCGTGCGCCGCGGCGACCCGAACGCCGCCTTCGCCCAATGCGAGCTCGTCGTCGAGCGCGAGTTCCGCACCCAGACCGTCGAGCAGGCCTACCTGGAGCCCGAGGCCGCCCTCTGCGTGCCTAGGCATGACGGGGTGATCGAGGTCTTCGGGAGCATGCAGCACCCCTTCAGCACGCGGCGCTTCACGGCGGCGCTCCTAGGGGAGCCCCTGTCCAATATCGAGGTGTACACGGTGGCCGTGGGCGGCGGCTTCGGCGGCAAGGACGACACCGCGGCCTGCGTCTGCGCTCGCGCCGCCCTCGGCGCCCGCCTGACCGGCCGGCCGGTCAAGATGAGCTACGACCGGGCCTGGTCCTTCCGCGAGAGCTACAAGCGCCACCCCTATACCATGCGCTACAAGGTCGGCGTCACCAGCGAGGGCCGCGTGCTGGCCGTAGAGGCGACTATGTACGCCGACTCCGGCGCCTACCTCTCGGTGAGCCCCTGGGTCACTTGGCGCTCCACCGCCCAATGCTTCGGGCCCTACGCCGTGGATAACGTGCGGGCCGACGTGTACGCGGTGGCCACGAACAACGTGTTCAACGGCGCCATGCGCGGCTTCGGCGCGCCCCAGGTGAACTTCGCCGTCGAGTCGCTCATGGACATGATCGCCGCCGAGCTCAAGATCCATCCCCTGGGCCTCAGGCGCATCAACATGGTCAAGCAGGGCAGCCGCACCGTCACGGGCCAGAAGCTTGACAAGCACGTGGTGAGCATGGAAGAGGTCATGAACCGCGTCGTGCACGAGATCGGCTTCCGCAAGAAGTACGAGCAGTGCAGCTTCGGCAAGGGCGACGAGCTCTACGGCATCGGCCTGGCCATCAGCTACCGCGGCGCCTCGCTCGGGGCCGAGGGCATGGACTTCTGCTCCTGCGTCATTAACGGGCAGTTCGACGGCTCGCTGCTCCTGGAGACCGGCATACACGAGAACGGCCAGGGCTCGGAGACGGCCATGACCCTCATCGCCGCCGAGGCCCTAGGCTGCGACCTAAAGCGCATACGCTACCGCCGCGGCTCGACGAGCAACGTGCCCGACTCCGGCACCACGGTGGCCACGCGCGGCACCATCATGGGCGGCTCGGCCGTCACGCTGGCCGCCGCGCGGCTTAAGGAGCTCCTCTCGACCCACCTGGCCGAGCGCCTGCGCTGCAAGCCCGAGGAGGTGACCTTCCACGGCGACAAGATCTGGGGCTTGAATTATGAGTATTCATTAACATGGGAAGAGGCGATGCGCGAGCTGTACCTGCAGTGCGTGACGCCCTACGCCTTCGGCAGCTACCGGGCGCCGGAGGTCAGCTGGGACGATACGAACGGCCAGGGCGACGCGTACTTCACCTTCGTGTACTCCTGCCAGGCCGTGGAGCTGAGCGTCGACCGCAAGACCGGCGCCGTTAAGCTCCTGAACGCCGTGGCGGCCCACGACATAGGCAAGGCCGTGAACAAGCCCATGGTCTTGGGCCAGATCTACGGCGGCATGGCCCAGGCCGCCGGCATGGCCCTTATGGAGGACTTTAAGTACGAGGACGGCAAGCCGCTCGCCCTCAACTTCGACCGCTACGCCATCCCGCGCTTCACCGACCTGCCGCCCATGACCGGCCTGGTCGTGGAGAACGCCGACCCGGCCTCGCTGACCGGCGCCAAGGGCATAGGCGAGCCGGCCGTGGAGCTGTTAGCCCCCGCCATAGCCAACGCGGTCTACAACGCCACCGGAATCCGCGTCACGAGCCTACCCATCAAGCTGAAGCCGGAGGACCTGGCATGAACGTCATCTACATCAACGGCGTCGAGTACGAGCTCTCCGACGAGGAGCTCGGGCTGAGCCTCATGCGCTACCTGCGCGAGCGCCGCTTCCTGCGCGGGGCCAAGAACGGCTGCGAGGCGGGGCTATGCGGCTCCTGCACCGTGGTCGTCGACGGCAAGCCCGTGCGCTCCTGCAAGGCGACCGTGGGCAAGTACTTGGGGGCCCAGGTCATCACGATAGAGGGCATGGAGCATCCCGACGGGAGCCTGCACCCCATACAGCGCGCCTTCCTGGACGCCGGGGCCGTGCAATGCGGCTTCTGCACCCCGGGCATGGTGATGGGCGCCTATGCCCTGCTCCTTAAGGATCCGACACCTGACCGCGAGGCCATAAAGAAGGCGATGCGCGGCCACCTCTGCCGCTGCACCGGCTA
>CALKWG010000492.1 GCA_938004315.1 uncultured Spirochaetaceae bacterium | reverse complement strand
CCGCCTCGGCCGCGCTGATGACTGGTTTGGATACCATAGTAGATCCTCCGTTTAGGGCCAGTATAGCACGGTGCGGCGCGGCATGGAAGGCTGCGCTCAGTGACCGGAGTTAATTAAAAAGCCCCGCAGCCCATGCCGCCGCTTGCGCGGGAGCGGCGCGGCGGCGATACTAGGGCTTGCCGAGCCCCGACCGCGCGGCCCGGCCATCTTGAAGGAGGGAGTAACATGAAAACCCTTACTAACTTTTTCGTGAAGGTAGCCCAAAAGTACCTTCCCGACGCGTTCCTCTTCGCCATCGCCCTGACGGTGATAGCGTTCCTCATGGCCCTGGGCCTGACGGGCAAGACCGTCGTGGAGATCCTGGCTTCCTGGGGCAACGGCCTCTGGGGGCTCTTGGCATTCTCCATGCAGATGACCCTGGTGCTCATCACCGGCCACGCCATGGCCTCGAGCCCGGCCGTCAAGGGGGCGCTCCGGGCCATCGCCTCGGTCCCCAAGACGCCCGTCCAGGGCATCATGATGACGGCCCTCGTGGCGGCCTTAGCCAGCTGGGTCAACTGGGGCTTCGGCCTGGTCGTCGGCGCGCTCCTGGCCCGCGAGGTCGCCAAGCGCATACGCGGCGTCGACTACGGCATGCTGGTGGCGGCCGCCTACTCGGGTTTCGTCGTCTGGCACGGCGGCATCTCCGGGTCCATACCGCTCGCCATCGCGACCAAGGGCCATATCGTCGAGAAGCTCATCGGCGTCGTGCCCGTCTCCAGGACGATCTTCGCCCCCTTTAACCTGGCCATCAGCGGCCTCGCCATCCTAGCGCTGCCGGTCCTCTTCTACTTCATGGCCAGGAAGAAGGACGACGTCGTCCAGGTCGACCCGGCCCTGCTCGAGGACGAGGTCCCGGCCGCGGCGCCCGCGGTCAAGACGCCCGCGACCGCCCTGGAGAATTCCAGGATCGTTACCTGGGTGCTGTCCGCCCTCGGCTTCTCGTACCTGGTCTACCACTTCGCGACCAAAGGCTTCGACCTGAACCTCAACGTCGTCATCACCATCTTCCTGTTCGTCGGCATCCTGCTCCACGGCAGGCCCATCGCCTACGTACGCGCCATCGAGCAGGCCATCAAGGGCGCCGGCGGCATCGCGCTTCAGTTCCCGCTGTACGGCGGCATCCAGGGCATCATGATCGGGACCGGCCTGGCCGGGATCATAGCGAACTGGTTCATCTCCATCTCCACGCCCGGGACCTTCCCCCTGTTCACCTTCCTGTCCGGGGGCATCATCAACTTCTTCGTGCCCTCCGGCGGCGGGCAATGGGCCGTGCAGGGACCGATCAACATCCCCGCCGGCCAAGCCCTCGGTGTCGACCCGGCCGTCGTGGCCATGTCTATAGCCTACGGCGACCAGTGGACCAACATGGTCCAGCCCTTCTGGGCCCTCCCGCTCCTGGGCATCGCCAAGCTCGGCATCAGGGATATCATGGGCTACTGCATCATGACCCTGTTGGCCACCGGCGCGATATTCGCCTTGGGGCTCCTCCTCCTCGTATAACGCTACGGACGGGCCCGCGCTTCGCGCGGGCGACGAAAAGGCCCCCGCCGCGTACGCGGCGGGGGCCTTCGTTTTAGCAGGACGGCGGGAGCCGGCGACCGGCGTCCCGTAGGCGCCCGGGCCCTTAAGCCCTTAGGCCGCCTTCTCGGCGGGCTTGGCCTTCTCCATCGTGATGCCGGTGAAGCCGTAGAACACGGAGACGATAGGGTTGATCCAGTTGAGGAACGCGTAGATCGCGTAGGCCATGGGGTGCACGCCCAGGGCGCCGTACATGAAGGCGCCGCAGGTATTCCATACGAAGAAGGGCGAGGTGATCGTGCCCGCGTCCTCGAGGCAGCGGCTCAGGTTCTTGGGAGCCAGGCCGGCCTCGTCGAAGGCGGTCTTGAACATGCGGCCGGGCAGCACCAGGGACAGGTACTGGTCGCCGGCGACGGCGTTGGTGAACACGCAGGAGACTTCGGTGGCCAGCACGAGGCCGCCGGTGCCCTTGGCGAAGGACAGGAGCTTCTGGGCCAGGACCTCGAGGAAGCCGGCCTTCTCCATGACGCCGCCGAAGCTCATGGCGCAGAGGATGAGGGAGATGGTCCACATCATGCTATCCAGGCCGCCGCGGGACAGGAGCTCGTCCACCACCTCGACGCCGGTCTCGGAGGCGTAGCCGTAGTGCAGATTGTCGATGATGCCGCCCAGGTTTATGCCGGACTGGAAGATGGCGGCGAAGATCGCGCCCAGGATGGCGCCGACCAAGAGGCCGGGCAGGGCCGGGAACTTCCTCACCACGAGTACGATGACCACCACCGGCGGGATGAGCAGGAAGGGGTTGATGTTGAAGGTAGCCTTCAACGTATCGGTGATGACGCTGATGGAGCTGGCGTCCAACTCCTTGCCGGCGAAGCGCAGGCCCAGGACGGTGTAGAGCACCAGGGCGATGAGGAGCGAGGGACCCGTGGTGAAGGCCATGTGCTTGATATGGTCGAAGAGGTTAGCGCCAGCCATGGCCGGGGCCAGGTTGGTGGTGTCGGAGAGCGGGGACATCTTGTCGCCGAAATAGGCGCCGGAGATGACCGCGCCGGCGGCCATCGGGAGGGGGATGCCCAGGCCCTGGGCCACGCCTATGAGCGCGACGCCGACCGTGCCGGCGGTCGTCCAGGACGAGCCGGTGGCCAGGGACACCACGCAGCAGATGAGGCAGGCCGCGGTCAGGAAGATGGCCGGGCTAAGGATCTGCAAACCGTAGTAGATGAGCGCGGGCACGGTGCCGGAGAGTATCCAGGCGCCGATGACCATGCCGATGACCATGAGGATCAGGATGGCCTGCATGGACATCTTGATGGTGTTGACGACGCCCTCCTCCAGGTCCTTCCACTTATAACCAAGGCGGAGGGCCATGAGGGCGGCCACGATGGTCGCGGCGATCAGGGGAATGTGGGGGCTAGCCTCGAACAAGAGGATAGACGTGCTGAGAAAGGCGACGAGCGCGAGGACGGGAATAAGCGCTTCCCATACCTTCGGTTTCCGGGGTTCTGCCATAGTCTACTTCCTTCTCCCGTGGTTTTTGCCGCCGCGGATCGACCGCGGCGGTCGGCCCGGCGTTCCGGGACCGGCCCCCGATAGGGAGGCATGTCGACTATGATAGCATCGCTTTCAAAAGCCGCAAGTTTTTTATTCTGTCCGTCGAACGATTTTTATCGCTATCGGCGTGGGCTGAGCCGGGTCTCGACGGACGCCGGTCGGATCGCCGCGCTAGTCGGCCCGCTCCAGGACCGCTTTGCAGATCGTCCGTACGTCCTTGTAGATCACCAGGCGCATCCGGGTGAAACGGCTCTCGTCTAAGGCCAGGGGCGCGAAGACGAAGCGCTCAAGGAGGAGCCCCTCGCCGCAGGTAACCGTATAGGCCTGCCTGTAGCTTTGTTTTAGGACGCCGCGTACCGGATAGGCCGCTCCGTCGGAGCCGCTAATCCGAATCGCGTCCTCGGTGAGCTCTACCGTCCAACCCTCGCCCTTCCACGATCCGCGCAAGTCCGCCGGCGGCTTTACGATATGGCCCTTCTCGCGGGCTATGGCCTTGCTGCGGACCCAAACGTACGCCAAGAAGGCTACGGTCAAGATAAGGTAGAGATATCTCATGTAAGTAGCTCCGTTAGGGTATCGACGAGGGCCTTCTGCCGCCAGGGTTTGCGGAGTATCTTCACCGGCCCGCCCGAGGCGATGGCTGCCTCCGCCTCGGCGGACTCGCTATGGCCTGTCATCAGTATCACCGGGAGCCCGGGGGCCAAGGCGCGCAGCCGGGCGGCCACGTCCTCGCCCTTAAGCCCGGGCATGATCCAGTCGGTGATGACGCAGGCCAGCTCCATGCCCTCCGCCAGATCGTCGCGCAGCGACAGCTCGAGCTCGTCGACCGAGGTCGCGGTCTCTATGACGAACTCGGAGCCGAAATGGCGCCTGAGCTCCATGGCCATCGCCATGAGGATCACGGCCTCGTCGTCTATGCAGGCGATCACGCGGTAGCTCATCTGGTCGCTCCGGCCTCCGGACAGGAAGTATAGGATGCGCGGGCGGGCGCTACAATAGCGGCCGCCCGACGCCCCCGGCCCGTGAGCTTAGGCCCCCTTGCGCTCGGCCAGCTTCTTCACGATGAAGGTGGCCACGTCGTCGGCGTAGGTGCCGCGGCCGAAGCCCACGTCGAAGCCCAGCTCCACCGCCAGCTTATTGCCGATGCGCGGGCCGCCGGCCACGCAGATGAAGCGCCCGCGCAGGCCCTTGGCCTCCAACAGCTCGATGAACTCCGTCATGTTATGGATGTGGGTGTCCTTCTGGGTGACCACCTGGCTTACGAGTATGGCGTCGGCGTTCACCTTGACGGCGTAGTCGATGAGCTTCTCGTTGGGCACCTGGGCGCCCAGGTTATAGGCCTCGATCTCGGGGTAGCGCTCCAGGCCGTAGTGGTGGTTATAGCCCTTCATGTTCATGATGGCGTCGATGCCCACGGTGTGGGCGTCGAAGCCGGTGCAGGCGCCGACCACCGTGACCTTGCGGCCGAGCTCCCGGCGGATGAACTCGTTCACCTCGTCCATGCCCATGGAGGCGTCGGCCGAGGCCTCGTCGGCCACCACGGCGTCGAAGTCCACCGAGGCCTCGGTCTTGCCGTAGACCACGTAGAAGGAGAATTCGGCGGAGAGCGGGGCGGAGTGCACCACCTCGCAATCCTTGAAGCCTAAGGATAGGACGAGTTTACGGGCGGCCTCGCGGCCGCGGGCGCCGTCGGGCGCGGGGAGGGTGAATGACAGCTGGACCTTGCCGTCGTCCATGGTATCGCCGTAGGGTCTGATAACGTTCATTGCGCTCCGTCCTTATTTACCCGCGAGGCCGAGCTCGGAGGCCAGGCGCTCTTCGAAGGGGTTGAAATAGCCGGGGCCCTTCTTGATGAGCCCCTCGAAGCCCTTGCCGCCGTCCTTAGGCCGCTTGACCTCGGCGAAGAGGCCGCGCTCGATGGCGTCAAACATGCCGATGGACTCGACCTCCTCCATGAAGGAGATGGTCTGCGAGAGCACCTCGTGCGCGCGGCGGACGACGAGACCGTCCTTGCGGAATTCGATATCGTCGTAGAAATCCTCCATGTTGTTCATGACGTACTTGGCGTTCTCAACGGCCAGGTAGCGGTCCATCATGAAGGGCGTATGCACGGCCTCGGTCAGCATGCCTAAGAGGTGGATGCCCTGGTTGGTGGCCTTGGATACGAAGTTGAACATGGCGTTCATGGCGAAGCCCTTGAACACGTCGCCGGACATGAACTTGGTCGGCGGCATGTACTTGAGCGGGTGCTCGGGGAAGATCTCGCGGGCCATCTGCGCCTGGGCCAGCTCGTAGAGGAAGCCGTTCTTGATGGTCGGGTCCATCTCGAAGGCGTGCCCGAGCCCTAGGAGCTTGGGCGGCAGGCCCGCGCGGAAGCCGAATTCCTCGTTCAGGAACTGGCTGGCCAGCACGGTGTAGGCCTTCTCGAAGGCGTCGCTCGTGGTCAGGTAGTTGTCCTCGCCGGTGTTGATGATGATGCCGGCGTGGGCGTTGATCATGCGGCTGAACTTCTGGTCCACGAAGGTGCGGAACATGTTGATATCGCGGAACAGAATGCCGTACATGCTGTCGTTCAGCATCATGTCCAGGCGCTCGAGGGCTCCCATGGCCGCGATCTCGGGCATACAGAGGCCGGAAGCATAGTTAGTTAATAATATATAACGTTTTTCCTGCTCGGCGACCTCGTCCAGGGCCGCGCGCATGATGCGAAAATTCTCCTGGGTGGCGTAGGTGCCGCCGAAGCCCTCGGTGGTCGCGCCGAAGGGCACGTAGTCGAGGAGGCTCTGCGCGGTGGTGCGGATGACGGCGATGACGTCGGCGCCCTGCTTGGCGGCGGCCTTGGCCTGCTTGACGTCCTCGTAGATATTGCCGGTGGCGACGATCAGGTACAGGAGGGGCTTGTTGTTGCGGTCGCGGAACTCCTCGAGCTTGCGATCCCTGTGCAGCCGGTTGGCCTTGACCTTCGCGGCGGCCGTCTCGGCCAGCGCGCGGGCCCGTTCCTCGATCGCGCCGCGGTCGCCCAAGGGCAGGGACATGAGGTCCAGGCCCGCGGCGATCTTGGCGTTCAGGGCCGGCACCTCGTCGCCGGTCTTGATAAGGGCGTTGACGTAACGGAGCGTCGCCCCCTCCTCCAAGAGGGCCGGATCGGCGGCGCGGATCTGGTCCAGGACCAGGTTGGGCACGGGCACGCCGTCGGCGTTGGCCCCGTCGGCGCCGGCCAGGCGCAGGCTGGCCCGCTCCACGGTCACGGAGCTGTGGCCCTCGATGAAGCCGGCGACGGGCTGGGTAATGCGCCGCGCCAGCTGACGCGCGTAGTCGACGCGGTCCTTAGGCAGGTGTAGTTTCGTCCTCATGGGTCCATCCTTGTCGTATCGCCGCCTCGCGCGGCGCCTTGGGAGTATACCGATCCTGAGCCGCCTGAGTAATAGCTCTCGGCCCGCTCGACGAGGGCGCAGTCCAGGCCGAGCATGGCCGCGATGGCCAACGCGTCCGAGCCCGGGGGCGCCGAGTCGTCGTCGGGCTCCAGGCGGTAGCGCATGGCGCGGTTGATGCCCGCCAGGCGCTCGGGCAGGGGCGCGTCGGCGTCCAGGCCCGCGCAGGCCGCGCCTCGGTCCAGGCCGTGCATGCGCCAGTATTCGGCCTTAGGCAAGCGGGCTACGCCGCGGAAATGCGTGGCGAAGACGGCGCGGGCCCCGTCTCCGACGGCTCCGAGGTAAGCCTCGACCAAGGCGGAGAGCAGCGCCTCCGCCTCGTGCGAGCCGGTGGTGCGGGCCGGCTCGTCGAAGAAGGCCAGGGCGTCGCGACGAGCGGCCCAGGCGCCCTGGAAGCGCCAGACCTCGAAGCCGAAACCGGAGAGTCCGGCCAGCCGTTCGCCCGCTAGCTCGCCTATGTAATGAAGCTCTCGGTAGACGCGCGTCCTGAACGCGGCGGCGGGCACGAAGAGCCCGGCCTGGGCCACAAGCTGCATGAAGCACAGGGTCTTCAAGGCGACGGTTTTCCCGCCCATGTTGGAGCCGAAGACGAGCGCGGCAGGCGCGCGTATGGTCGCGTCCAAGGGCTCATAGGACAGGCCTAAGGCGGCGCACTCGTCCAGGCAGGGCACGAAGCGTCCGCCCTCGAGCTCCAGGCCGTCGCCGTCGAGCCGGGGCCGCGTACAGCCCAGGCCCTTGGCCAGGAGGGCGCCGGCCCGGGCCAGGTCCCAGCGGGCCACGGCCCGGGCCGCGTCGGCGAGCTCGGGCCCGGCGGCCTCGGCCAAGGCCGACAGCCGTCTGAGCGCCCGATTCTCAGCCTCGCGCTCGGCTTCATAGAGCCGCTCCCGTCGGTCCTCGAGCGCGGCTATGGCGGCGCGCGGCGCTAGGCGCAGGAGCAGGCGGCCGTCGTCGTAGGGCTCGGCCGTCAGCTTGGCGCGCTCCAAGGCCTCGGGGGAGAGGCCGTCGCGCGGGGCGACGACGAAGTCCCGGCCGTCGAAGGCCAGGCTGAGCTCGGCCTTAGCCAGGGCCTCCGCCTCCGCCTTAGCGGCTTTTAGCGCCGCGTCCACGGCGGCCAGGCCGGCGCGCGCCTCCGCCAAGCCGGCGTCGTAGGAGTCGGCTAGATAGAAGGTCTCGGCGTCCGAGCCTCCGCGGTCCAGCTCGGCCGCCAAGGCCCCGCAGCGCGGCCATAGATCGAAGCGTCGGGCGGCCGGCTCGTCGAGCGCGGCCAAGAGCCCCCGGTAATTAGCCAGGAATTTTTTTATCTGGAAGAGCTCGAGTAGCTCGTAGTCGGCCTTACCCGGCTCGGGAAGGCGCGGCATGCGCCGCAGATGGTAGCCGGCCCGCTCGAGCCGCAGCGGCTCGGCGGCCGAACGCCCCATCCAGGCAAGGGCGGCCTCGATGTCATCGTACGACTCCTCTATCGCGGCGCGCTCGATCATGACCAGGCGCTTATCCTTGCGGTCCTTGCCCCAAGGCGACAAGGGCTCGTAGCGCGCCCAGAACTCGTCCAGCTGCGCGAAGGTCCAGGCGTCCCTCATGCCGCCCCCTCGGCGTAGGGGTTGAATCGTATCCACTCGGCCAGGGGCCTGCCGCCGAGCGTCGGTTCGTCCGCTCCCGAAAGCCGCCCGAGGACCGCCGCGTCGGATAGCCCGCGCGTAACCGCGACGAAGCCGGCGAACTCAGGCCGCGAGCGCACGAGGAGCGATCGCGTCCGCATGAAGGCCAGGAGGGCGCGGTAATCTAAGAAAATTTTGGTGAAATCGCCCACGATCACGGCGCGCGCCTCCTTAGGCAGGGTCGCGGCGCTCGCGGCGGTCAGCGCGCCGTCG
>CALKWG010000491.1 GCA_938004315.1 uncultured Spirochaetaceae bacterium | reverse complement strand
GATCGTATTCGGTGACTGGAGTTCAGACGTGTGCTCTTCCGATCTTTCAAAAGTACGTCGGCGGTTCGCAGATCAACCGCCTGTTCATCTTCGATTTTCCGCCCTCGGTGCGCGGGACCTCCCTGCTCGTCCATTCGTTCTTCGACGGCCGCCCGAACAATATGTGGATCTACCTTCCGGCCGTGCGGCGGGTCAGGCGCATCGCGCTCGAGAGCTCCGGAGGCGGCTATTTCATGGGCAGCGACTTCACCTACGCCGACCTCATCAATAACGACAACAGCAAGATGAGCTTCGAGCGCCTACCGGATGAACGCCATAACGGCGTCGACAGCTACGCTATCAAGGCCGAGGGCCAGAGCGCGCAGGTTAAGCAAGATCGCGGCTACTCGTACGTCGTAAGCCTCTACCGCAAAGATAACTTCTTCATGCATGTACGTAAATATTACGATTTCAACGGCGAGCTATTGAAAATTTACGAGGTTCAGGAATACCTCGAACTTCCTCCCTACATCTACCCGACCAAGATATCCATGACCAACGTCCAAACCGGCCATCGCTCGGTGCTCCTGGCGGAGAACGCCAGTACCGCGAACATACCGGACGACTATTTCACGACCCGCTATATGCAGAACAACTAGGGGCGCAGCGATGAAGAAAACCATACTGATCGCCGCGGCCCTCCTCGCTATCGCCGCGCCGGCGGCCGTCACGGCGGACGAGTTCAGGCTTACGGCCGTCGCCGACTACTTCGGCGGCATAGAGCCGCGGGCGGGATACGAGGCCATTAGGAGCCGCGTCTTCCTACGCCCTTGGTTTTCGAACAGCCTACCGGGAACCAACATCAAGTGGCAGCTTTCCGCCAATCTCTGGGTCCAGCCCATAGCCGGCCCCGAGGGGGGCTCCGGCTACGCCGTCGCCCCCGGCGACATACTCGACGAGGCCTGGCTTTACCTTCCCTTGGGCTCCTTCGACCTGAGCGCGGGGCAGAAGCCCATAGCCTACGGCTTCGCCGACGTCTTCGGCCCCTTGAACGTAG
>CALKWG010000490.1 GCA_938004315.1 uncultured Spirochaetaceae bacterium | reverse complement strand
CGTCGCACTCCTTCCCCTACCCACCGCTCTTCCGACCTCGCCCTGGCTCAGGCCGAGGCCGAGCGCGTCGATGCGCTACGCGCCGAGCTTAGCGCGGGGGGAGCAGGCGGCGCGGAGGCAGGCGAAGCGCGAGAGCCCCTCGGCCCGGCCGCCGCCGAGGCGGCCTTCCTAGCCGCCGGCGAGCGGGCCGCCCTGGCCGGCCGCGCGCTCGCCGAAGCCGAGGCCGCCGAGGAGTCCGCCGCCGCGCGGCTCGCCGAGCTGGAAGGCGCGCGCGTCGAGCTCGAGTCGGCCCGAGTCGCCCGCGACGAGGCGGCCTCGGCCGCGTCGATAGCCTTGAGCGACCTGGCCGCCGCCCGCTCGGCGCGCGACGAAGCGCTGGTCGCGGCCGGCTCGGCCGACCCGCGGCCTCGCGCGGCCCAGCTCGAGGCTTCGCTCGCGGCGTCGCGCGCGCGCCTAGCCGCCCTGAAGGCCGAATCCGAGGCCTATCGGGCCGGCCTGGCCCGGGCTGAGAGCGCGCAAGCTTCCGCGGAGGCGGGCTTAGCCCGCGCCCGCGACGCGCTGGCGGCGAGCCTAGCGGCGGCCCGCGCCGCGCTCGACGCGGCTGGCTTCGCCGAGCGCTCGGCCTGGGCGGAGGCGGCGATGGATGCCGGCGCGCTCGCCGCGCTCCGGCGGGAGCTCGAGGCGCGCGAGCGGGGGAGAGCCGCCGCTTCGGCTAGGCTGGCGGCGGCCCAGGCTGCTTGGGACGCTATCGCGGCCGCCGGAGGCTATCCCTGCGCCGCCGACGGTTCGCCGGACCTAGCCTCGGCCGAAGCGGACGCGCGGACGACCGACGCCCGCTGGAAGGAGCTCCGCCGGGCGACGGACGAGGCCGCGACCGCGGAGCGCGAGACCCGAGCCCTCGGCGACGAGCTGGCGAGCCTTAAGGCCAGGCGCGCCGCGCTCGGCGCCGAGTCGGAGGGCTTGGCCTCGCTCTCTTCGCTCTTGAACGGCGAGCTAGGCAAGCGCGTCACCTTCAAGAACTTTGCCCTGGCGCGCTACTTCGCGGAAGTGGCGGCCAACGCGTCTATCCGCCTGCGCGAGATGAGCGACGGCCGCTACGAGCTCCGCCTGGCCGGCGGGCGCGCCCGGGGCGTCTCGCGCTCCGGCCTGGACCTCGAGGTGGCCGACTCGTATACGGGCCGGGCCAGGCCGACCGACAGCCTCTCGGGCGGCGAGAAATTCCTCTGTTCGGTATCGCTGGCCCTGGGGCTGTCGGACGTGATCGTCCGGGGCGCGGGCGGCACGGCCCTGGACGCGGTGTTCATCGACGAGGGCTTCGGCTCGTTGGACGATGAGACGTTGGATCGGGCGTTGGCGGCCTTGGATCGTATGCGCGGCGAGCGCGTCATCGGCATCGTCTCGCACGTGGCGGAGCTGCGCGAGCGAATCGCGTCCAGGGTGGAGGTGAACAAGACGCGTTTCGGTTCGACGATTACCGTGGTCTAGCGTCAGAGTACTGACGGCGTCAGAGTACTGACGGCGTCAGGGTACTGACGGCGTCGGGGTACCGACGGCGTCGGGAGTCCCCGGCGGCGCCGCCGGCTGCGCGGCTCAGAGGGCGGCGGCCGCCTTCAGGTCGCCTTCCCAGGCGGCCCATAGCAGCGCTTTGAGCTCCGCGTCGCTGAAGGCGCGGGGGCTCCGCGGCCGCATGCGGTAGGAGAGGGCGTCCGCTAGTATCGCGTCCAGGTCCGCCTCGCCTATGCCGAGGGCCCGGAGGCTCGTCGCTATGCCTAAGGCGGCCCCGAGCTCGGCCGCGAGGCGCGGAAGGCCGGCCTGCGCGCGCCCTGGCGCGAAGGCCTCGGCCAGGCGCCGCATGCGCGCCCCGGCGGCGCCTTCCATGGCCGCGAGCACGAAGGGCAGGATGACGGCGTTGGCGCTCCCGTGCGCCACGCCGTGGCGCGCCCCCACCGGGTGGGCGAAGCCGTGGACCATGCCCAGGCCCGTGTTGCTGAAGGCCGCGCCGGCCAGGGCCGAGGCGGCCGCCATGTCCGCCCGCGCCTCCAGGTCGCCGCCCTTCTCGTAGGCGCGCGCGAGAGAGCCGCCGATGAGCTCGGCGCAGCGCAAATTGACGGCGTCGCTGGCCGGGTTCGCGCCTAAGGACAAGTACGACTCGACGACGTGCGTGAGCGCGTCCATGCCGGTGGCCGCGGTCACGGAGGGCGGCATGGAAAGGTGCAGCTCGGGATCGATCAGGGCGACGGCCGGGAAGAAGGAGTCGTGCGAGTAGCCCAGCTTACGCTTGGCGGCCGCGTCGGTGGTGACGGCGGCGGCGCTCATCTCGCTGCCGGTCCCCGCCGTCGTCGGCACGGCTATGATCGGGAAGGCGGGCTTCGCGGGCTGGGCCCGCCCGTATAGGTAGTCTAAGATGCCGGGGGCATCGCCGCCGGCCCCTTCGGCGTTGGCTGAGACGAGGGCGGCGCTCTTGGCGCAGTCTATGGGGCTGCCCCCGCCGTAGGCCAGCAGGCAACGGCGCCCTTCGGCCAAGGCCTGGGCCGCGGCCTGGCCGACGAGGGCGTCGTCGGGGTCGGGGGTGACGCGGGCGAATTCGCCGTAGGCGACGCCGGCCGCCCGGAGCGAGGCCTTGAGCGCTTCGTAGCCGGCGCTGGTTTTAGTCGGCCCCGAGCCGCAGACGAGCAAGACGGAATCGAGGCCTAGGCCCTTGAGGAGCTCGCCGGCGCGGCGTACGGCACCCGGGCCGAACTCGAGCCTGGTGGGGCAGCGGAAGCTAAAGTTCATGCTCGTCATGCGATCTCGCTTTCTCATCGTCGCGCGCGGCCCCCGCCGCGTAACGCGGCAGGCAGTCGGGGCAGAGCCCATGGGTCACCATGATGCCGTAACGCTCTTGTAGGACCAGGGGCAGGGGCTGCCAGGCGCCTTCCTTCCCGCGCGCCTTATGGCAGCCCGAGCACAGGGGCAGGCTCTTGTCGGCCGCCGTCAGCGGATCGCGCATAGACGCCGAGACGAGGGCGCTCGTCTCCTTGACCAGCTCGTAGCGTACGGCGACGTCGTGCAGGCTGACGATCACGCCGACCCGCCTGCCTTTCTCGTCCTGCAGGGGCTTGCATGATAGCTCGTGCGGCCGCCGCCCGAAGGGGGTATCGACCGCTACGTCCGCCTCCCAAGGGCCGGCCTTGGATAGCGAGCGGGCGACGAGCTCGAGCGGCTTGACCTGCGCGGCTATGAGGCCGACCGGCTCGACGCCCGGGCAGAGCTCCCGGGCGGCCGCGTTGGCGTCCAGGATGCGTCCCTCGTCGTTCAGGACGAAGACGGCGCTGCGCAGCGAGTCGAAGAGGGTGGAGCGGGCTATGGGCACGATCGAGAAAAGGCCGTAGCGGTCGGAGGCGAAGGCGAACAGGGCGGCCGATACGGAGAAGATGATAGAGGTATAATCTTTTCGTATGAACGAGAGGATCCCGGTCACGTAGGCGATGTTATAGGCCAAGGGCAGGGCGACCGCGGCTACGCTGAGCTTGGCCTGTCCCTTGAGGCTGCGCGCCAGGCCGCGGTACGCGTCCAGGACTATGCCGGCGCCGACCGCCACGAGGGCGTACGAGTAGAGCGCGTGTATCCAGAACCAGGGCCCGAATTCGGCGCTCAGGAAGGGTAGCCCCAGGACCCTGCTGAAGGAATAGCCGGACCAGAGGAGCCCGTGGTAGTCGTTCGTGAAGGCCATGCCCACGGTTACGGCCGGTATGATGAGCAGTATGGCGACGCGCGCGGCCTTGGCGCGGCCGCGCCTACCCGCGGTCGCCAGGGAGTATTCGAGCCAGGCCACGGGCAGGGTCGCGATGAAGACGTAGGCGAGCTTCATAAGGAACATGGTGCCCTCGCGCGTGGGCCAGAGCGCCTCGAGCCAATTGGCCAAGAGCCAGCCCATGTCGGCGATCACGAGGGCCAGGAAGGCGCGGTTACGCGATTCTTTCAGGTTGGGAACGACGCGCGATATGAGGATGACGAGGAAGACCGAGCAGGCGGGCGCTAGGACGATGAAGAGTAGCTGCTGGAAATCAAGCCCGCTCATGCCTCAGTATGTATCGGCGGCGGCGAAATCGTCAATGCGATATCGCCGCCGCGCGCTTAAGCGGGGCTGAAGCCGGGCCCGCGCCTAGAAATCCCAGCCGTCGTTCGAGCCGAAGAAATCATCCGAGCCGCCTAGGCCTGAGAAGCCGGCGCCGTCCTGGTTGCGCAGGGTATATAGGCGCTCAGCCTGCCTAAAGAGGAGCATGAGCCGCTCCAAGACCGGCGCTTCCTGCCTGAAGCGCCGCAGGAAGTCGCCGGCGCTAAGGCCGGGGCGGATCAAGGCGCGCTCGGCGGGCGTACCGAGGACCAGGCCCTCTATCTGGTCGAGCCGGTAGTAGATGCGCTCGAAGATGAAGAGGATCTTGCGCGCCTCGAGGATGAGCCCGATGAGCTCGCGCTTCTCGCGCATGACCGCCGGATCGTTGGAGCGCGGGACCTGGCCGGCGGCGTCCTCGCGGAGCCACTTGTTCAGGATCTCGCTTCGCTGCAGGGGATCCATGGCCTCGGCGAAGCGTCGGTTGAGCTCGGTATATCGCTCGATGAGGTCGGCTAAGGCGCGGGCGGGGGCGGCCTTGAAGGCCTCGATCTCGTCGGCTATCCAGCGGCGCTCGAACTCCTCGGGGCTCGACAGCCGGATGGGCAGGACGCGCAGGCGCTCGGAGGGCTTGCGCTCCGCCGCATTGCCGGCGGGCACGGCCACCCTGGTCTGCCCGTCGCGGGCCTCGACCTCGCCTTCGGAGCAGGTGATGAGTATGCCGCCGTTCACCGAGGCGGCGACGCCGAAGGCGGTGCCGCGCACGCCCATGACGGCGGTTTCCGTGGTAACGGTAAAGCTGGGATTGCCGGCGATCTTGTTCATCTTGGACGCGATCTGCCCGGCTATGAGCTCTATGCCGCCGCGCGGACCGCCGTCGCCGGGGGCCAGGCGTAGGTACGCCACGGAGCGCGGGCGTACGGTCAGGGTGCCGCGCATGCCCGTGGCCCGCCCCAGGGCTATGACCACGACGCCGTCGCCGGCGGTGCGGATAAGGTCGTCGGGGTACAGCTCGTCGCCTATATTCGCGTCGCCGAGGAGGCGGTTGCCGCGGGTGACGGTGGCGTTGCCCTCGACGAAGTCGATGCTGCCGAAGGGTTGGGGAGCCTGGGCGGCGGCCGTCGCGGCGGCGCCGAGGGCCAAGGCGAGGGCGGCGGCTAGGCCGCGGCGCGCTGTTCTGGTCATGGTTCAGCTCCTTTATAGGGAAGCGGCGCCCCTAGGGGCGCCGCCCGCTTTCGACAGCTAGTATAGCGCGTTTAGAAGCGGAAGCCCATAAAGAACTTGGGCCATAGTTCGAAGCGTTCCCCGAAGAGGGTTATGGCCTCCGCCGAGGGCTCGCCCCAGGCGGCGCGCAGGTGCTCGGGCACGAGGCCAGCTCCGGCCGGCGCTATGTCGGTCTTGACGCCCATGTAGAGCCCCAGGTTCTTCCTACCGCCGAAGCCGAAGGAGACCCGAAGGCTACCGAAGGCGCGGTCCAGCCCCAGGAGGCGCGGATCGTCCGCGGCCGCCGCCGCGCTCCATGACGCCGGGTCCACGGGCAGCTCCGCGGCCGCCTCGATATCGGCCGAGAGGAAGAGGAAGCGCACGCGGCGGCCCAGGCCGAAGCCGGCGGAGAGGCCGTCTATGGACTGGAATCCGTCGGCTATGCGCTGGCCCGGGAGGCCGGCGTAGGCCACGGCGTAGAGCGCGCGGGTGCCGGTTCGGTAGGTCAGGTAGGCCGTATCGGTGGCGAACTGATAGTCGACGGCCAGGTCGTTGATGCCGTCGGCTATGAAGTTCAGGAAGCCGATGGCGACGCCGTCCAGGCTATCGGCCACGTTGATGGGCGCGATCATGAGGCCCTTGGCCTTGCCGGCCACGTTGATGACGCCCGCGGCCTGCACGCCGTCCAGCTCGTCGGCGACGTTGAAGACGCCGGCGGCCTGTACGCCGCTTACCCGCCGTGCGATGTTGAAGACGCCGGCGCCCTGGGCGAAGGCTACGTCCTCGGCGATATTGAAGACGCCGGCGCCCTGGAAGCCGTTCACGTCCTTGGCGATGTTAAAAACGCCCGCGCCCTGGAAGCCGTTCACCGTCCCGAGGCCGATGTTGAAGGCGCCGGCGGCGGCGAAGCCGTCCACCGAGCCGGTCACGGAGCCTATCCAGCCCAAGGCCATCGAGGTATCCCAGACGCCCATGGGCGCGGAGATGCCCGGCACGACCGACAGCACGAAGGGCGTATAGGGGTAGCGCCGTTCATCGCCGGACTCTCGGCTCGCGGGCCGCTCGGGGCGGTTCACGGTGATGGTGATGAAGGGTTGCGGGGCGGCGTTATCGGCGTTCGAGGCCGAGGCGGCGGGAGCCGTCTGGCTGGAGCTTGAGCCTGAGGCTTGGTACTCGCGCCTAGCCTGCTCAAGGACGTACTCGTCGTTCCCGGCGTCTTGGGCGAACAGTCCCGCGCTAGCGCAGACGGCCGCCGCTACGAAGCAGCTTACAAATCGTTTCATGGTCACTCCCCATGGCGAGTGTATGTATATGCCTCCTACGGAGCGCATCGATGGCGAATATACCGCGCCCGTTTCGCATTTCAAAAGCCTTCGCCGCAGAAATATACTTTTTTATCGAATTTCTCCCTGTAATTGACCTCCGGACGCGCTCGGGCGATACTGGCATTCATGCTTAAACCCGCCGCCGAGCGCTTCGAGCGCGATCTACAGTATTACAAGTTCTGCGCCTACGGCTTCCTGAAGGACCTGCGCTTTTTCGACCCCTTCATGGTGCTCATGTTCCTGGATAAAGGCCTGTCCTACGTACAGATCGGGGGGCTCTACGCCATCCGCGAGCTCATGATCAACCTGATGGAGATCCCCTCGGGCATCATGGCGGACGCCTTGGGTCGGCGACGCACCATGATCGCGTCCTTCGCGGCTTATATCGCCTCGTTC
The DNA here is from genome assembly GCA_938004315.1 of uncultured Spirochaetaceae bacterium. Lineage (GTDB taxonomy): Bacteria > Spirochaetota > Spirochaetia > Treponematales > UBA12059 > DAIPLR01. The sequence continues at coordinate 700 of CALKWG010000490.1, read as the reverse complement.
CTGGTATTTTATCTAGCCAGGGGCTACGCGGTCCTCGTGGTCGCCATGGCGGTCTTCGCCTTCGGCGACGCGTTCCGTACGGGTACGCACAAGGCGATGATCTTCGATTACCTGAAGCTGAAGGGCTGGGCCGATCAGAAGACGCACTACTACGGCCACACCCGGTCCTGGAGCCAGCGCGGCGCGGCGCTCTCGTCGCTTATAGCGGCGGCCTTGGTGATCTGGCACGGCGAGTATAGGATCGTCTTCCTCTTTACGCTCATCCCCTACGTTTTAGATCTCTTCCTTATGATGAGTTACCCCGCCAGCCTGGACGGCCCGCGGCGGGCGGCGCGCCTACGGGCGGAGTCGGCCGGGGTGTCGACCGACGACAGACATCCCGTGCTCGGCGAGTTTAAGCACGTCATGAAGGCCTTCGCCTCGAGCTTCAAGGATCTGTTCGTGCTTCGAGCCATCTCGAATCAAGCGCTCTATACCGGGTACTACAAGGCCGCTAAGGACTACCTGCAGCCCCTGCTGGCGGGCTTGGCCCTGAGCCTTCCCGTCCTGCTGGCATGGGGGGACCAGGAGCGCTCGGCCCTGGTCGTGGGCCTCGTGTACTTCTGCCTCTACCTGGCCACGTCGTACGCCTCCCGTTCGGCGGGCCGCTTCTCCGAGCGCTTCGAAAGCCTGGCGCGGCCTTTGAACCTGACCCTGCTCG
>CALKWG010000489.1 GCA_938004315.1 uncultured Spirochaetaceae bacterium | reverse complement strand
TGGCGATCTCGGCCAGGTAATCGTCACCCCGTACCCGGACAGCGTCATGGGGGCGACCGCCAAGATGGCCAGCCGCCTCACCGCAATCATTGCCGAGGTGCGCGCTGCCGCCGACGGCGTCGGTGTCGCTTCGGGCGAGCTGCGTACCTCGTCGGCGAACAGCAATCAGCAGATCCAGCATCAGTCGGCCGAGGCCGAGCAGGTGGCCACGGCGATCAATCAGATGGCCACGACGGTGAACGAGGTGGCGAGCTTCGCCGCCCGCGCCGGGCCGGCCGGTCACGTCGCCCAAAACCGCGTCGTCTTCATCGCGCCGGGCGGGGCCGTCGACGAGCTGCGGTTCCGCCCGCTAGACCGATGGCGCTTCGGCCTCGACCTTCGCTATATCAACTTCATCGTCGTGCCGCAGCTCGAGTGGTACCTCATCCCCGGACGGCTCTTCATAGGCGGCGGCGTCGAGAGCTCCGCCCTGGCGCTCGCGGCGAGCTATGATAAGGACGACGAAGGCGAAGGCTTCCTCATCCACTATATCGACGTACAGCTGGGCGGCGGGCTCTGGATGCGAAAGGCCGACGACGCCTGGAACTACGGCTTTACCCTGGGCCTGGCGACGCGCCTAGACGCGGGAGCCGGGCTCTTCCGCTTCGCCGACTACGCGCCGGCCTCCCTCAGATTCGGCGCCCGAATCTCCCGGCAGCTGACGCCGCGCCTTTCGGCCTTCGTCGAGGGCAATGGCCGACTGGCTTTAATCCTTACACCCGAGGGCGTCGACCCGATAAAGATCCTAGATCCCATGCCGGCAGGCTTACCGCTCCTGGACGGGCTTTTTTATCTGGAGCTCCCCACCTTCTTCGTCGGCGGGAGGTACGGGCTATGAGAATACGAAACGTCGCCCTTAGCGCCGTCGCAGTCGTAGCCCTCGCGCTCGCTTCGGTGTCGTGTAACTTCATGATGCCTACGACCAACTATCCGGTGATGAGGCAGGAGAAGGAGTTCATCCTCCTAGAAAGCTACCGTATTCCTTTTTATGACAGCATTGATGGTTTGGGATTCGGTTTCGTAGCTTTAGACGGTGCTTCATCGCTAAGCGGTGCCGGTAGCCCTTTAGTATACCTGAGCCTTAAGAATCAATATCAAAGTGAGGGTAAAATTTTTTTCCTTTCACCAGGGTCATATATCCCTCTTGAGAGGGGAATAGTAAGCTTCAATGAAAGTCTAATCAGTATTGATAATGGAACGGGGTTCCTCACTGAAGATGGGGGAGCGCTTGTAAACATAGATAGGAACCTCGGAGAACTACGTTCTACACCCTTACCATCAGGGCCGACGCTTAATGACATAGAGATTGCTGCTCCTGGTTCAGGTGAGTTACGAGGGTTTGCTGGGAGTATCTTCGCCTTGGCTGGTTATAGGGCGGTCTTTGACAACGGAACGGACCTATTTTCTCGTTCTACAGATTTATTACCTAATACCGCTCCCCTGGCTATCTTCGTCAACGGTAGAAACGTAGTAAGCGCTAGCTTCACGGAGCTTACAGATAGCGCTTACCCCGATTCGTCCTTCTGGAATCCGGGGGGATACGAGGTGCGTAAATCAGGTTTTAGCGAATCGGGAGCTTTTACTTGGATCGAGGCCGTCAGGGCCGACAATATACGGGATATCGAAGAAGTTAAACTGGTTGCCCTTATGGATAATGGATTTATACATATAAAAGATCTAGAAGCCGCAGGTAGCGCTGGAGACTATGTACTAGCGTGGAGCAAACGGGAAGCGCCGGGGTTCGAGCTCACGGTTCTCAGTGGGGAGCTTAATGAAATCCACTCGTTTTCGATCTACGGTAAAGATGCGGCATACCTAGGGGAGGCTCATATCGCCCAGCCGTCGGGGATGGTTCGTTCGGCGTTGTTCGCGGTATTAGGAACGAGTGGAAGCAGCAAGGACGGCGAAGGAATGGCTGTGATCTCACTTTATGCTTACCCTGTTAGCCTTCTCGATGGGAGTGCGCCATGAGGCACAACCTAATTTATACCAGATTTAAGTGCATATGCATCGTAAAGATATTACTTATAATGACTTTCATTTCATGCGACAACCGTGTTAACACCTCTACGTTAGTGATAGAACAGATTATTGACGATCCTGCAGGGACAAAACCCATCGTACATGTAGCCTTAAGCAGAACCCCCGATTTTTTAGGTGGCATGAAAACATATTCAACGACATACGATATCTCAAACTCCAGTTCGCCGGCGATCGTGTTTGACTCAATAAGCTGGGAACAAAAGGACGGGGGTAATGCAAGTGAGTTCTGGCTTCTCGTGGCCGAAGATGCCAATGTACCACCGATAATCAACGATGGCGACAATATACTCCCAGCAATGCGGGTCGTGCTAAAAGACGGCCAAACTACTACAATTCCCCTGATCATCTTTGATACTACAAGCAGCCCTGACAAGATCATCAAAGGTGTTGGGTTCAACCAACCCCGGCATTACTTCAGGATCTTTATTGAAGATCCAAATCTTATCTCAGCCGACAGACGCATATTTTTGAGACTTGGGGATACTAATACTCTGATTGCCGGTCCTATCACCCACGAAATATCATTCACGACCTCACATTTAGCCAGTGGCCTATACTTCAATTCAAACATAATTACACATGGTTTTCTCTGGATAGATATCGACCAGAGCGGAACACTTAATATGGACGACTGGGTAAGTACGCCGAATCCTGATGATGCGCCTCCGCTTGGCGAGTTCAACAACATCATCCTTTGGTCCGGCCAAACGCTCCCCTAACCCCCGGACTTCCCCCTAATCGTTCATTTTTTTACTATCCGCGGGCTTGAAAGGCTTGCTCTTATGGCCCGTCCTTACGTATTTTATACCGGAATACGCGGCGCGAGGCGCCGGAGGGTCGGCGCCGCATGCGCTTGAGCCGCCGGCGGCCGGTAGCATCCGCGAACCGGGGCCATAGGTTTCGGGGGCATTCGATCGGCGCGGCCTAAGGCCTTAGCGGCGTGGCGCGCGCGCGTAGAAGGAGAAAACATGGGTATCGTAGAGCTGGTGGACGTCAAGAAGACCTATCCGCTGGGCAAGGTAGAGGTGCACGCGGTCAAGGGCGTAAGCTTCTGCATAGAGCGGGGCGACTTCATATCGATAGCCGGGCCCTCGGGCTCGGGCAAGACGACCATCTTGAACATGGTGGGGCTCGTAGACCAGCCGAGCGCCGGCGAGGTCTATATCGACGGCAAGCCCACGAGCAAGCTCAAGGACGCCGAGCTTACGCGCCTACGGCACGAGACCCTGGGCTTCATCTTCCAGTCCTTCAACCTGATCCCGGTCCTGAACGTCTGGGAGAATATAGAGTTCCCGCTGCTCCTGGGTAAGACCCGCGTGTCCAAGGCCGAGAAGGCCGAGTGGATCGACCACCTGATCGACGAGGTGGGCCTGACCGAGTGGCGCAAGCACAAGCCGAACGAGCTCTCGGGCGGCCAGAGGCAGCGCGTGGCCATCGCCCGCGCCCTGGTCACCCGCCCGCAGATCGTGCTGGCCGACGAGCCCACCGCCAACTTGGACAGCGCGACCGGCGAGCAGATCATCGAGCTTATGAAGAAGATCAACCGGGAGCTGGAGACCACCTTCATCTTCAGCACGCACGACGCCAAGATCGTGGACATCGCCGACCATATCATACGCCTCAAGGACGGCCTCGTGACCGAGAACGTCCGCCGGGGCGAGCCGGCGGCCGCGGCCTGCGCGACCGGGAGCGCGGAGGCCTAAGATGCCCGTCACTATACGCATGGCTATCCGCAACTTGGCGGCGCATAAGGCTAAGAGCCTCATCGTAGGCACGCTCCTGGCCCTGGGCGTCCTGATCCTGGTGCTGGGCAATTCCTTCCTGGACGCCAGTAG
>CALKWG010000488.1 GCA_938004315.1 uncultured Spirochaetaceae bacterium | reverse complement strand
CCACCGAGATCTACACTCTTTCCCTACACGACGCTCTTCCGATCTTCGAGCCCGCTCATCGTCGGCAGGTAGGCCCGGACGCGCTGGTGCACGCCCAGCTGCGGGCTCGTGTGCACCAGGGGCAGCGCCGGCACGTCGGAGTAGAGGAGCTCCTGCGCGTTACGATAGAGCGTCTGGCGATAGTCGCGCGACGAAGAATGCCTGGCGTTATCCAGGAGCGAATCCATCGCCGGATTCATGTAGAAGGAGTAGTTCGTCACGAGTCCCTGCTTCGTATTATTCGAATGGAACATCGTGTACAGGAAGTTATCGGGGTCGGGGATATCTCCCGTCCAGCCGGCGAGGAAGAGGTCGTACTCGCCGGCCTTGGCCAGCTGAGAGGCCCGCGCCCAGGGCTGTAGGTTCACCCGGACCTTGACGCCCACGGCGGCCAGCTTATCGCGTATGAAGTAGGCGAGCTCCACCGGGCGGCCGTAATAGAGGCGCGGCGTGCTCGTGGCTAGGAGGGTCAGCTCGACGCTCCCGTCGTAGCCGGCGTCCCGTAGGAGCTGCCTGGCCAAGGTCGGGTCGTAGCGGCGGCTCCGTATGCCCTCGTGGTAGCCCCAGAGCGAGGGCGGGAGGAAGGTGCTCGCCAGGCGCGTCGAGCGCCTGAACGCGACCCGAAGCATCTCCTCCCGGTCCATGGCGTGCGCCACCGCCTCGCGAACGGCCCGCGAATCGAGCGGCGCCCGCTGGTTGTTCATGGCCAGATAACCGACGTTGAAGAACGGCCGCGTCACGACGCGATACGGCGGCGTGTCATCCAAGCTGCCGTCGTAGTATTCGGGTATGGGCTCGACGATGTGGAAGCGCCCCTCGGCCAGGCCCCTGAGCCGCTCGCCCTCGTCCAACACGGTCCTGAACTCGATGCGCTCCAGGCGCGGCGCGCCCTCCCAATAGGATGGGTTCCTCCGCAGCGTAACCGTACCGTCCTCGGCCCAGCTCTCGAAGGCGAAGGGGCCGGTCCCCACCGGCCGCTGCTTGAAAGACTCGTTATAGGTGACTATGGCGTCCGGGCTGGCCATGCCGAAGGCCGGCAGGGATAGGGTTTCCAGGAGCAGGGCGTAGGGCTCGGTCAGCTCTATCTCCACCACCGAGCGCGTAAGCGCCCGGACCTCGCGGACGATGCCGGGGAAACCGCCGAAGCTGGCGCTCCAGTAATGGAAGGATCCGACGTGGTACGGATTGCTCGAATGCATCCAGCGCTTGAAGTTAAAGACGACCGCCTCGGCGTCGAAGGCCGTGCCGTCGTGGAATTTGACGTCGCGCCGGAGCGAGAAGCGCCAACGGAGGCCGTCCTCGCTCACGGCCCATGCCTCGGCCAGGCCGGGGGTCACGGCGCCCGCCTCGGCGTCGCGCCTCATGGCGAAGCGCCAATGGAAGCCGTCCTCGCCGGCCGCCCAGGCGTCGCCCGAGAAGAGCGTCGCCGAGGGCGCGCGGACGCTCGAGCGTACGAGGGTATCGAAGATGTTGACGGCGACGCGCAGCGACTCTTGGTCGGTCACCACGGCCGGATCGAGGGCGACCGAGCCGCCGGCCCGGGCCACCACGAGGGCCTCGCCGCGCGAGGACTCGAAGGCCCTCGGCAGCTCCCGATAGAGCGCGACCGCGGCGATCCCCAAGAGCATGCCCGCGATCAGCCAGCCCGCTTTCCTCAACACCCGCCCTCCGCGACGCCCGGCCTAAGCCGGGCAGGATCAAGGAGGACATAGTATCATGGAAACGGCCGAGTGTCCCGGCCGCTGCGCCGGGACCGGCCGCTGCGCGTCGAGCCCGCCGACTTAACCCCCGGCGGCCGATTCGGTGCCCAGGTAGGCGGCGCGCACGGCGGGGTCGGCCTTCACCTCGGCGGCGGGCCCGGCCTTTACGATGCGCCCCTGCTCCAGCACGTACGCCCGGTCGGCCACCTCGAGGGCTTTGTAGGCGTTCTGCTCGACCAGGAGGATGGTCTTACCCAGCTTCCTAAACTCCTCGATGATGTCGAAGACCGTCTGCACGAGGATAGGCGCTAGGCCCAGCGAAGGCTCGTCCATGAGGATGAGCTCGCCGTCGGTCATCAAGGCGCGTCCCATGGCCAGCATCTGCTGTTCGCCGCCGGACAAGGTCCCGGCGCTCTGCTTAAGGCGCTCCTTCAAGCGCGGGAAGAGGCCGTAGACCCGCTCCAGGTCGGCGGCGACGCCCTCGCGGTCGTTGCGCAGGAAGGCGCCCATCTTCAGGTTGTCCTCCACGCTCAGATTGGCGAAGACGAGCCGGCCCTCGGGCACGTGGCAGATGCCCGCCTGCACGATGCGGTCGGGGCGTTTGGGCAAGGGCTTGCCCTTGAAGGCCAGCTCGCCCTGCTTGGGCTTTAGGAAGCCGGAGACCGTATTGAGGAGCGTCGACTTACCGGCCCCGTTAGCGCCGATGATGGTGACGATCTCCCCTCCGGAGACGTCCAGGCTCACCCCTTTTAAGGCGCGTATTCCGCCGTATGAGACGTGCAGGTCGCGTACGCTGAGCATCACTTACCTCCCGCGGGAGCGCCGAGGTAGGCCTCCACTACCCGCTCGTCGTTCCGGATCTCGTCGGGGACGCCCTCCGCCAGCTTCATGCCGAAGTTTAAGACGACGATCCTCTCGCACAGGGCCATGATCAGGTCCATATGGTGCTCGATGACCAGGACGGATAGCTTAAAGCGATCCCGGAGCTCCCCGATTAGGCGCATGAGCTGCTCCGTCTCGTCGGGGTTCATGCCGGCCGCCGGCTCGTCTAGAAGGAGGAGCTTGGGATCCAGGGCCAAGGCGCGTACGATCTCAAGCCGTCGCTGCAGGCCGTAGGGCAGGTTGCTCGCCGTCACCTCGGCGCGGTCCTCGAGCCCGACGATCTTGAGGAGCTCGCTCGCCTTATCGCGGAGCGCGCGCTCCTCGCGCCTGAAGCGCGGCAGCCTGAGCGCGGCCTCGGCCAGGGTATACGAAGCCGAGAGGTGGCAGGCCGTCAGCACGTTCTCGAAGACCGTGAGGTTCTTAAAGAGCCTGATGTTCTGGAAGGTCCGGGTGACGCCCATGTCGGCGATCAGGTAGGGCTCGCGGTCCTGTATGGGCTCGCCGCGAAAGAGCACGCTGCCCTCGCTCACTTTATACACGCCCGTGATGAGGTTGAAGATGGTCGTCTTGCCCGCCCCGTTCGGGCCGATGAGGCCCATGATGCCGCCTTCGCGCACCGAGAAGTCGACGCCGGAGACGGCGGCGAGGCCCCCGAAGCGCTTGGTCAGGCCGCGGACCTCGAGGATCTCGGAGCCCGGGCTCAAGGTCGTCGTCCGTTCGCTCATGATTCGCTCCCGATCTCGGCGCTCGCCGTCTCGGCGTTCGCGGCCGCCGCCGCCCGCTTGGCCCTTCGCTCGGCCAGGATCTTCTTGACGCCCCGCGGCGAAAGCTCCATGCCGCCCATGAGGCCCCGCGGCCGCGATATCATGATCAGTATCACCGCCGCGCCGTAGGCGACCAGGCGCCACTTATCCACCGCGCGCAGGAGCTCGGGCAGGAAGGTCAGGACCACCGCGCCCAGGACGCTACCGGATATGGATCCCAGGCCCCCGAAGATCACGATGATCGTGAGCTCGGTCGACTTGATGAGGGCGAACATCTTAGGTTGGATGAAGGTCATGTAGTGGGCCAGGAACGCGCCGGCTACGCCTGCGTAGATGGCGCTCGTCACGAACGCGAGGTTCTTATAACGGGCTACGTTGATCCCCGCTATCTGGGCCGCCAGCTCCTCCTCTCGTATGGCTATAAGGTTGCGCCCGTGGCGGGAGTTGACCAGGTTGGCCAGGAAGGCCACGCCGATGGCCACCGATATGAAGATGTTCAGCATGGTCGTATGGGCCGGCACGCCCGGCCAGCCGCGCGAGCCGCCTAGCGCTTGGAAATTATCCAAGACTAACCTGATGGCCTCGCCGAAGCCGAGCGTGGCGATGCAGAAGTAGTCGCCCTTGAGCCTGAGGGTCATCTTGCCAATGAGCCAGGCGAAGAGCGCCGCGCTTACGCCGGCCAAGGCGATGCCCGCGACGAACGGCAGCTTGAGCATGGTCGTGGCTATGGCCGAGGCGTAGGCGCCTATGGCCATGAAACCGGCGTGGCCGAAGGAGAAGAGGCCGGTGAAGCCGGTGAGGAGCGAGAGGCCGAGCACCGCCATGAGGTTGATGCCGGCCAGCATGAAGATGCCCTGTACGTAGTAATCCATCGCGTCCCCCTAGGCCTTGTCTTCGGTCGGCTTGCCCATGATGCCCGAGGGCCTGAACACCAGGACGCCGATCAGGATCACGA
>CALKWG010000487.1 GCA_938004315.1 uncultured Spirochaetaceae bacterium | reverse complement strand
GATCGTATTCGGTGACTGGAGTTCAGACGTGTGCTCTTCCGATCTCGTGCTTGTAGCGCTTGGCGCCGTTTAAGAGGCTCTTCGTGGGGATGCAGCCGCGGTTCAGGCAGGTGCCGCCCAAGGCGTCCTCCTCTACGAGGGCTACGGACAGGCCGAGGGCGCCGGCGCGTTCGGCGGCCACGTAGCCGCCGGGGCCGCCGCCGAGTATGGCGATGTCGTACATGATGGTCTCTCCTTTTTCGCCGGTCGAAAGGCGGCGGCCTACGGCCGGCCTCGGTCTCGGCGGCCGTATTCTGCACGGCCCATCCGGCGGGCGTCAAGCGCGCCCACGGAGCTACGCGGCCGTCGAGCTCCGCCTACCCGTCCCGGCGGCGACTCGTCGCACGTAAAGGACGGCCGACGCTTTACGCCCACCGCGGGAGGCATGGTATACTTACGGCTATGCCCTTCGTCCACCTCCACAACCACACCGACTTCTCCCTCCTCGACGGCGCCGCGAGCGTCAAGGCCATGGTCGCCCGCGCCAAGGAATTCGGCATGCCGGGCCTGGCCATCACCGACCACGGCAACATGTTCGGCGCCCTCAAATTCTACAAAGAGTGCAAGGCGGCCGGCATCAACCCCATCGTGGGCAACGAATTCTACGTGGCGGGCGCCAGCCGCCGGGAGAAGACGGGCACCGAGGGGGGCAATAAGTATTACCACCTCGTGCTCCTGGCCAAGGACGCGGAGGGCTACCGCAACCTGGTGCAGCTGACCTCGCTTTCCTACACCGAGGGCTTCTACTATAAGCCGCGCATCGACTGGGAGCTCCTGGAGCGCTACCACGGGGGCCTCATCTGCTCCACCGCCTGCATAGGCGGCGAGGTGCCTCAGTTCATCCTGCTCGGCCGGCCCGACGACGCCGAGCGCGTCGCCCGCCGCTACCGCGAGCTCTTCGGCGCCGAGAACTATTTCCTGGAGCTGCAGGACCACGGCATGGACGAGGAGCGCCGCGTCAACCGCGAGCTCATCCCCCTGGCTAAGAAGCTCGGCATAGGCCTCGTGGCCACCAACGACATCCATTACCTAGAGAAGGCCGACGCGGCGGCGCACGACGCGCTCCTCTGCGTGGGGACCAACCGCAAGATCGCCGAGACGGGCCGCATGCGCTTCCCCACGCCGGAGTTCTACTTTAAGAGCCCCGACGAGATGCGCCGCCTCTTCGCCGAAGTGCCCGAGGCGCTGGACAACAGCCTGCGCATCAACGAGATGGTGTCGCTCTCCATCCCGCTGCCCGGGCCGCTCCTCCCGGACTACGAGATACCCCAAAGCTATTGCACGGACGACGACGAGGCGGCCAAGCCCGAGGTCGCGCGGGTGCGCGCCTTCGTGGACGCCATGGGCGACGACGACGTATGCAAGCCCAACCCCAAATACGGCAAGCTGCCCAGCGCCGAGCTGGCCCCGGCGGTCCGAGCCACCCTGGACAAGCGCCTGCGCGACCCGGTAACGCGGTATTTTATATTTACGAGCTTCCGAGGCTTGGAGCGGCGTTACCCGAACCCGGACGAGGAGAAGGTATCGCGCCTGGTCTACGAGCTGGCCACGATCATACTCATGGACTTCGTGGGCTACTTCCTTATAGTGGCCGACTTCATCAACTGGGCCAAGGACCACGACATCCCCGTCGGCCCCGGCCGCGGCTCGGGCGCCGGCTCCATCGTCGCCTACGCCCTGCGCATCACCGACATCGACCCGATACGCTACAAGCTCCTCTTCGAGCGCTTCCTCAACCCCGAGCGCGTGTCCATGCCCGACTTCGACGTGGACTTCTGCTTCGAGGGCCGCGGCGACGTGATCGACTACGTGACCCAGAAGTACGGCGAGGACCGGGTAGGGCAGATCATCACCTTCGGGACGCTCAAGGCCAAGGCCGTTATCAAGGACGTGGCCCGCGCCTTGGACCTGTCTATCGACGAGTCGAACATGATCACCAAGCTCGTCCCCGAGGATCCCAAGATGACCCTGGCCAAGGCCTTCGAGCTGGAGCCCAAGCTGCGCGAGCTGGCCGAGAACCCGCGCTACGCCGAGCTCTTCGAGATGGCCCGGAAGCTGGAGAACAAGAACCGCCACTCCAGCCTGCACGCCGCCGGCATCGTCATCGGTAAGACCGTCCTCACCGACTACGTACCGCTCTATAAAGACCCTAAGACGGGCACCGTGGCCACGCAGTTCACCATGGAGCAGCTGGAGGAATGCGGCCTCGTCAAGATGGACTTCCTAGGCCTTAAGACCCTCACGCTCATCAAGAACGCCTTGAAGCTTATCAAGAAGCGCGGGATCGAGATCGATATCGACGCGATCCCCGAGGACGACGCGAAGACCTTCGCCATGCTCGGCGAGGGTAAGAGCACGAGCGTCTTCCAGTTCGAGTCGGAGGGTATGCAAGGCATCCTCAAGCAGGCCAAGCCTAGCCGCATCGAGGACCTCATCGCCTTGAACGCCCTCTACCGGCCCGGCCCCATGGACAACATCCCGCAGTTCGTCGACGGGAAGTTCGGCCGTAAGCCCATCACGTACCCCCATCCCTCGCTCAAGCCCATCCTGGAGGAGACCTACGGCGTCATCGTCTACCAGG
>CALKWG010000486.1 GCA_938004315.1 uncultured Spirochaetaceae bacterium | reverse complement strand
ATGGAGCACTACCTGCGCGGCCGGGAATACGACCTGCCGCCGCTCCCGAACATGTACTTCATGCGCGACGCGGCCATGGTATACCGCGACCGTTCGATCGCTTCGGCTATGCGCTTCAAGGTGAGGACGCCCGAGGCGCTGATCCATAGGCTCATCTTCACGAGGCATCCCGACTTCAAGGGCGCAGGCAGGCTCTTCGACGGACCGGCGCTGGCGGCCGAGGGACTCTCGCTTGAAGGCGGCGACTTCCAGGCTATCGGCCCGAACGTGGTCGCGATAGGCGTGTCCGAGCGGACGAGCGCGCGCGCCGTCGACCTCATCGCCCGCGGCATGGCCGACGCCTTCGGCGAACCCTTCAGCGTGATAGCGGTGGAGCTCCCGGTAGCGAGGGCGACGATACACCTGGATATGGCGTTTACGGTGATCGACCGGGACGCGTGCCTCGTATTCGAGCCTGTCATCCTAGGGCCGAGGCGGGCTCGCGTCGCCCGCATAGACGTAGCGCCGGGCAAGGAGCCCAAGCTGCGCGAGGAGGATTCGCTCCTCGGCGCGCTCAAGGGCGTCGGCTTCGATTTAAAGCCCATCCTGACCGGCGGTAAGGACCCCATACGCCAGGAGCGCGAGCAGTGGATGTCCGGCGCCAACTCCTTCGCCTACGGTCCGGGCAAGATCGTCGTCTACCAGGTGAACGTGAGGACGGTCGAGGCCCTCTCGGCGGCCGGCTTCGAGTACAGGAGCGCGCGCGACGTGATCGCGGACAAGGCCGATCCCCTGGCCCCCGGCCGCCTCGTCGTGGGTTTCGACGGGGTCGAACTGGCCCGCGGCGGCGGCGGCGCGCGCTGCATGACCTGCCCGGTGGAGCGCGAAGACGAGTAAGGGCATGAGTCCGCTCCCGACGCCCGGCGAGCTCCGGGCGGCCATGCCTCTTTCGGCCGGGGCGGAGCTCGCCGTAGCGGCCGGCAGGAAGGCGGTAGAAGCCTCGCTCCTGGGCGCCGATCCGCGGCCCCTAATCATCGTCGGCCCCTGCTCGGTCCACGACCGGGCCGAAACCCTAGACTACGGCCGCCGCTTGGCGGAGGCGGCGGCGGCCCATGCGGCGGAGCTCCTCGTGGTCATGCGCTGCTACGTGGAGAAGTCGCGCTCAGGCGAAGGCTGGCGCGGCATGGCGCGGGACCCGGCCTTAGACGGAACGGGCCGGGCGGCCGAGGGCGTCCGCGCGGCGCGCGCCCTGCTCGTCGAGCTGGCGGAGCGGAGCCCATTACCCCTCGCCATGGAGCTCGCCGGGCCGTTCCTGTGGCCGTACTTCATCGACGCTCTCTCATGGGCCTCGGTCGGGGCTCGGGGCGTGGAGTCCCCGGCCCTGCGCGAGGCCGCGGCGGCCCTGCCCTGCCCCTGCGGCTTTAAGAACGGCCGGGACGGGCGGATCGAAGCCGCCGTCGCGGCCGCTACGGTCGCGTCGAAGCCGGGGACCTCGCTCGCCGTCGGCGATGACGGGCGGCTCTCCGAGGTGACGGCCGCGGGCAATCCCCTGCCCCATATCATACTCCGCGGCGCCGACGGCAAGCCCAACTGGCGGCGCGCGCCCGAAGCCTTGCGCCGGCTCGCGGCCGCGGGGCTGAAGCCGGCGCTCATCGTCGACGCGTCCCACGGCAACTCAGGTAAAGACCCGACGAGGCAGGCCTCGGCCGCCCTTGGGGCGATGCGGCTCCGACGGCGGATTCCGGGCATACGCGGCCTGATGATCGAGTCATACCTCCGGACGGGATGCCAGGCGGCCGGCCCGCGCGCAGGCCTTCAGCCCGGCCTATCGATAACCGATCCCTGCCTCGGTTGGGAGGAGACCGAGGAGCTGCTCGCCGCCTTGGCCGCGGCCGCGCGGGGTAATCGCTAGGCCGACGGCCTTGGACGAAAAAAATAGCCCCCTGTCCGGGGGCTTCTGATCCGCGTGCGGCAGGGCTTAGCCCTGGATGATGGCTTCGGTCGGGCAGACGGAAGCGCAGGAACCGCAGTCGGTGCACTTATCGGGATCGATCCAGCGGAGGCCGTTCTTCTCGCTGATGGCCTCGACCGGGCACTCGGGCTCGCAGGCGCCGCAATTCACGCAGGCATCGGTCACTTTGTATGCCATGGCAGAATCTCCTTAGGGCAGGTGGTATGACGCCATAGTACCATAGGCGCAAAGGCAATGCAAGCAGTCGGTTTTTATCGATTGCCCCGCTGCCCGGCTTTTATTACTTTTAACCCGATATGAATCAGACGATCATCGGCCTCTTCAACGACGGGTACGTACCCATCATGGACGGCGTGACCCTGACGGTACGAAACTACGCCTATTGGCTGAATAAATCGCTCGGCCCCAGTTACGTCATAACGCCTTGGGTTCCGCTCCATAAAGATCGCGAGCCCTTCCCCGTCATTCGCTACCTCTCCCTCCCGACCATCGTAAGGCCCCCGTACCGCATAGGCTTACCGGAGCTGGACCCGGTAGCCCAGCAGGCCCTGCGTAACCGCGACTTCAGCCTGGTCCACGCCCACTCGCCGTTCAGCGCCGGGCGCATGGCGCTTCGTATCGCTAAGGAGAAGCGCATCCCCGTCGTGGCGACCTTCCATTCTAAGTATCGCGACGACTTGTGGCGCGCCGTCCCGGTGAAGCCCCTGGTCGACGAGGAGATCAAGCGCATCGTCGATTTCTACCACGACGTAGACGAGGTGTGGGTCCCCCAAGCGGGCGTCGCCAAGACCCTGCGCGAATACGGCTACCGCGGCCCCTACCGGGTCATGGAGAACGGCGTCGACTTGGAGGCTCCGGCCGACCTCGCCCCGCTCCGCAGGGCGGCCGAGCATAGATTAGGTTTCGGCCAGGAGACCTCCATGGGGCTCTTCGTTGGCCAGCATATCCTTGAAAAGAACCTGGAATTCCTCATGCGCTCCCTGCCGGCCGTCTGCGCCGCCGAGCCGCGCTTCCGTATGGTGTTCGTGGGCGAAGGCTACGCCAAGCCGCGTCTTAAGTCCCTGGCACGTGAGCTGGGCGTCGCGGACCGGGTCGTCTTCCACGACGTGGTCTATGACCGCGAGCTCATCAAGGAGTTCTACGCCCGGGCCGAGCTCTTCCTCTTCCCGTCAAAGTACGACAACGCGCCTTTGGTTATGCGCGAGGCGGCGGCCTTCAAGACCCCGGCGGTGGCCCTACGCGGCTCCACCGCGGCCGAGGTCATCCGCGACGGCGTCAACGGCTTTTTATCCGACGACGACCCGGAGGCATACGCCGCGACGGTCGTAGCCGCGCTCCGCGACGAGAAGGCGCGGGCCGCCGCGGGCCTGGACGCGTCGCGCAGCATCTACCGCAGCTGGGAATCGGTCGTCGTCGAGGTCAAGCGCCGCTATCTAGAGATCTTGTCGCAGTGGGCCTAGGCGGCGGCTCGTGACGAAGGCGGGCGGCGCCCCTACGATCGGCGCTCCAGCTTAAAGACCGCCGAGCCGCGGGCCGGGAGCGGCCCGAGCTCTAGAATAGGCCCGTCCAATTCGTAGCGCCGGCCGCCCTTAAGCTCGACCAGGGCCGCGAGCCGCGGTTCCAGGTCGAGGAGCCGCGATAGCTCGTATCGCTTGACGCGGCAGGCGCGTCCCCAATTGAAGAGCCCGAGGTAACCAGCGTCGTTATAGAGCTGTTCGGGGAGCTCACGCTCCATGACGTCCAACGCGAGCGCGCGGCCGCCGCGGCAGGCTCCGGCCAAGGCGGCCAGTTCGCGAAGCTCGTCGATATCCTCGGCGCTTAAGAGGCCCAGGTCGTCGCTCACCGTGATGAACCCGCCCGAGAGCGCCGCGACGTCGAGCTGGGAGCGGCGTTCGTCGGCCGAGAGCCTCGTGCCGCTCGCGCGCGCCATCACGCAGTCGGGGTCGTTCACCCAGAGCGGGCCGTGCATGGGCGCGCGTACGAGGCTCGCCCGGATCGAGTTCCGGAGGCCTACCATCGCGCCGGTACGCAGGATAGCCGACTCGGGGCGTATCCAAAAGTGCCCGGTATCCGGGCCTATGCGCATCGCGTCCACGACGCCGACGCCGGCCGAGAGCGGCATGCCGCAGCCGAGTATGCCCGCCTCGGGTCCGGCCGCCGCTCGTATGATCCGCATGCCCTCCTTCAGGAGCTCGGCCCGCGAGCGGCCGATTTCATGGTGGTTGGCTCCGCGCAGGCAAGCGGCGAAGAGGAAGTCGCACTTAAGGTAGGAGAAGCCCCAATCGCGCACGATGGTCCGCACGACCTCCTCGAGGTATTCGCGGCAGGCCGGATAGCTCGCGTCGAGCCCGTAGTAGAAACCCTTCCAGATCGGGTTGTAACCGGCCAGGAGGGGCCGTCCGAAGGAGTCGCGTAGGAGGTACTCGGGATGCTCCCTGAAGAGCCGCGAGCGCTTGGCGGCCGCGAAGGGCGCGAACCAAAGGCCCGGCTCATAGCCCGCCGCCTTGATAGCCGCGGCGAGCTCGGCCATCCGCCCTGCAAACGCCGGACGCTCGATAAGCCAGTCGCCCACGGCGGACTGCCAACCGTCGTCGATTTGGAAAAAATCAGCCGGTAGGCCGCTCGCCTTCAGGAGCCGGAGATTCCTATACAGTAGGTCGGGATCGATGCGGTCGTAATACTGGTACCACGAGCACCAGCCGAAACCCCGCTTGAACGGCCGGCGGGGCGCGAGCCCCTCCTTGAGTAGCTCGAAGTAACGGGTTTGAATTCGATGAGCCGGACCGGCCATGACGATGAGCTCGTCAAGGACCAGTTCTTGGCCCGGCCCGATCAAGGCCCGGCCGAAATCATAAACCAACTCGAAGTAGCTCTTCCCGGCTTGCCCGGGGAAGACGTTCAGGAACAGGTACAGAAACTGATTAAAGGGTCGCCCTTGGCCGATGAGGATCGATTGGTCGGTATCGAGGTTCGTAAGGAGCGCGTAGAGCTCGGACGAGAGTCGGCCCGGCGTATTGGAAGGCAAATTAGCCAGATTGCTCGTAGCCAAGGAGACGAGCTTGAGGCGCGGGAGGAGCGGCTTTTCATGCATGCGATAGCTGCGCGCCGTCGACCACGATTGATGGCCGTTGCGCAGGAAGGATAGGCGCTCGGCGGGGCAATCGGCCAAGAGTTCGTCGAGGCCGCGCCAACCGGGAAAGCGTAGACGCGCCAACTGGAGGCTACGCGCCTGAAGATTCTTCAGGACCAGGGTATAGCGGCTGGCGCCGTCGAGCTCCGCGCGCCGTATCGCGAGCCTGACGAGCTCGTTGGCGTAGCCGCTCTCGCCGTCGTCGCACTGCGCCGCGGCGCCGCCCGCCGGCTCCGACCTGCTTTCGCTCGGGCCGAGCTCGCCGTCGGCATGGCCGAAGGGCGTAAGCGCGTAGCTCGAACGCACCGAACCGGAGGCCAGCTCCACGCTCGCCCGCGGGAATAGCCGAACGAAAGGCCGATAGATGAACTCGGGGACGGCCATAATGAACTCCTCCCCCCGTTAGTATAGTCCCGCGCCGGGCGCGCGCAAGCCGCCGGGGCCGCTTGCGCCGGCTCGCCAGGCTTGCGCCGGCTCGCCAGGCTTGCGCTGGCGGCGCCGCGCGCGGCATACTTGCCGGGGGAGCCCGCATGAAAGAACAGCTGATCGTCAAGAACCTGCCCTTCATCAAGATCCTACCGGCTTGGGCCCAGGAGCTTTCATATAAATACTGCTCGAAGACCGCCAATCTCTACGTAATCCACGGCAACATCCGCGACTTTTTACCGCATAAGATGAACGAGGGCGAATTCACCTTCGTGAAGATCCAGGATTACGTCTCCGAGGTGCTCTTCGGTAACCGCGACATCATCGCCTTCTGGGACCGTTCGAGCGGCGTGAGCTTCTGCTCCCCGGAGATGCAGAGGGACTACCTTAAGGCCATGCGCGAGCGCTTCCCCGACGCGAGCGAGGAGGAGCTCTTCTCGGGCGATCCCGTGCAAGCCTTCAGGATGCGCGAGCGCTATTTCCTCCTCAACATCCCCCAGAAGAAGCGCATCGTGCTCATCGTCGACTACGCCGAGACCATCGTGCCCGCCTCCGAGGTGGCCAAGCTCGACGAGGCCGACCGCTATTGCTTCGTCACCCTAAACCGCTGGTCGCACGACCCGGTCTTCACCAAGGGCGACGTGTCGATCATCCTCCTGTCGGAGAATTTGGCCGATTTAAACCCGCGCATCGTCTCCAGCCCCTCGACTATCAAGGTAGAGATCCCCATGCCCGACGAGCCGGTGCGTTCGAGCTTCCTCCATTTCTTGGAGGCCAAGGGTACGCTCCTCCTCGAGAAAGGCCTGGGGCCCGAGGCGGTCGGCGCCATCACGAGCGGCCTCAACCTCGTAAACCTAAACCGCCTCGCGGCCGAGAGCTGGCAGGAGGATAGGCCCATCTCCATGGACTACCTCAAGGCCAAGAAGCGCGAGATCATCGAGAACGAAGCCGGCGGCCTCCTGGAATTCCTGGATACCGAGCACGACCTGTCCTTCGTCTCGGGGCACGACTTCGTGCGTAAGCGCTTCAAGCACGCCGCCCGCGCCCTTAAGCAGGGGCGCCTGGACGTCCTCCCCATGGGCTACCTGATAGCGGGGCCGGTGGGCACGGGCAAGAGCTTCATGGTGAGCGCCTTCGCCGGCGAGATCGGCGTGCCCATGGTCAAGTTCAAGAACTTCCGCTCCAAGTGGCAGGGCGTAACCGAGTCGAATCTGGAGCGGGTCCTGGCCATACTCAAGGCCATGAGCCCCGTGGCGGTGATGATCGACGAGGCCGACGCCTTCCTAGGCGACCGCGACCAGGACGGCGACTCGGGCACCTCCAACCGGATCTTCGCCCAACTGGCCAGCTTCATGGGCAACACCGAGTACCGCGGCAAGATCATCTGGTTCCTCATCACCTGCCGCCCCGACCTCCTACCCATCGACTTAAAGCGCCAGGGGCGGGCCGAGGAGCACTTGGCCCTCTTCTACCCCGAGAGCGAGGCCGACAAGCTGGCGCTCTTCGAGGTGCTCGTGCGCAAGCTGGACCTCTCGATCAGGAAGTTCACCATAGCCGAGCTCCTGCGCCGCTTCAAGCACGAGTTCTCGGGCGCCGACCTCGAGGCGGTGCTCATCAGGGCCAAGTTCAAGGCTACCATGGACGGCCGCACCTACGTTACCAAGGAAGACCTCGAGGAGACCATGGCGGACTTCGTGCCGCCGGCCTACCCGCACGAGATAGAGCTACAGAACCTGGTGGCCGTGCTCGAGTGTACGAGCAAGGAGATGGTGCCCCGCCGCTTCCAAAACCTCGACCGGACGCGCCTCGTTAAGGATATCCAGGAGCTGAAGAGCCTGCTCGGCGAGCGCTAAGCCCGCGCCGGCCATTTGCTTCCCGCGGGCGCCCGCTCTATACTGGCGATAGAAAGTTCGTCCCTCCGGAGGCCTATGAAGTACCAGGCGCCGCCCATCCATGACCGCGTTATCCTGCGCCCCGGCGAGCACAAGGCCGTCGTAGGCGGCGTCGTGCTGCAAACCCTGCTCGGCTCCTGCGTGGCGGCCTGCCTCTACGACGAGCGGGCCCGGGTAGCGGGCATGAACCACTTCCTCCTGGCCAACAAGCGCTACGCCAAGGCCATCCCCATCAACGCGACCGACGCCGGCCGCTACGGGATCAACGCCATGGAGATGCTCATCAACGACATGCTCAAGCTCGGCGCCCGGCGTTCGCAGCTCAAGGCGAAGGTCTTCGGCGCGGGCAACATCATCACGACCGTGGCCAGCGACAACTTCCTGTGCATAGGCGAGGTGAATAGCCGCTTCATACGCGAGTTCCTATCGACCGAGGGCATACAGACCGTCAACGAGGACTTAGGCGGCGAGCTCGGCAGGGTCATCCACTTCCATACCGACAGCTTCAAGGTCTTTAGGCGCTTTATCCCGAAATCGGAGACCATCGAGATCGAGAAGAAAGAGCGCCGCTACTGGAGCGTCGAGATCGACAGGCGCGAGCGCGAGGAAGGCGCCGTCGTGCTCTTCGACCGCTAGGGCCTCCGGCCGCGGCCGCCGCGGCCGCCGCGGCCGCCGCGGCTACCGATGCCGCCACGCGGGCCGGCGCGTGTTAAGATACTGCCGCGACGCATACCTCCCGGCGGCTCTCGTCTATCTCGAGCTCAACCGTCCCCGACGCGCCGCGGGCCGGCCCGTAGCCGGCGATCAGCTCCTCGAGGCTCAGCCGCTGCCCCGGCGCGGCGGGGAAGAGCGAGACCCGCGCCGGATAGGCTATGCCGTGCGGCATGCCGTCCGAGCCGAAGATAAGGTCCTGCCCCGGACGGAAGCCCGCGCGATCGATGAGCATGCGGAAGGGGTTGTTGGCCGCCAGGTACGAGGCATCCAGGCGATCGGCATAGTCGACGCTGTCCGACGAGAAATTCGGCTGCATGGACAGGACGTAGCCGCGCTCGCGGGCGAGGCAAGCCTGCGCCTCGGTGATGAACTGAACGTGCTCCAAGCGAACCAGGGGGAAGCTCCCGCCCTCCGCTTCGACCCGCGAAAGGCAGCGCAGCGCCTGCTCGACGGCCAGCTCGCCGATCGCGTGGATGGCGACGGCCGCCCTCTTTTCAGCCGCCTTAGCCAGCTCAAGGCTAAGGCCTTCATCGTCGTAGGTAAGGAGGCCGTTCCCGGCCTTGACCCAGGGTCCGATGGCGGCGCTTCGCGCGCCTAGGGCCCCGTCAAGGAAAAACTTGAAGCCCGAACAGCCGGTCCTCGTCTCGTCATCCATAGCCGCGTAGGCCTGCCCGCCGGTCCAGTATGCCATCCTGGCGGCCTCGGACGAGCGGCGCATCATCGAGGCGGCCTTAGCCGAAGCGACGACGAGGTCTTCGGCCGAGCCGATCCCCGAAGGCCGTAGGCCGTCCATGAAGGCGATGATCGCCCTCTCATCGAGGCCCGCCAGCTCGCAATACGCATCGAAGAGCTTAGGCACGTTCTGCTCGCGCCAATCGGCGTCATGGCGATGCTCCGCGAGCTCAGGCGCCTTGGCCTGCACGTATGCGAGGCCCGCATCGCTTATCTCGTAGCCGTGCAAGCTGAAGTTAATGAGGATTATGGGCGGGAACGAAGCCAGCTCGGAGCGCCCGAGGCGGAGCTCATTGGTTCGCCAACCGCGCACGACGCTCAGGCGGTCGCCCGGGAGCGCGCGCAGGAAGGCGAGAGCCGAGCGGGCGTCGAGCGCCGCGATATCATGGCACGAGGCGAGAGCGGCGTAGAGGGATATGTGGCTGTGATGATCGTGGAGGAGGGGCACGGTCTCGCGTCTGATACGGCTGTTCATGGCCCGCATAGTATGCACCAGGAGCGGGGACGGGCAAGTAGGTCCCCGCCGGCGGCGTTGGCTAAAGCTCGCCGCCGGCGCTATAGTGGTCCCATGCGCCTTAAAAAAGTCGCCGTCGCCGCGGCGGCGACCGCCGCCGCGGCTCTTTCAAACTCATGCTGGTATCTAGCCCAAGGCACGGCCTTCCTAGGCGAGCGCCTGTCCGCCCGCCCCCTCGCCCGCCTGGCTTCCGAGCCGGGCGCCGATCCTCGCCTGGCCGAGTTCGCGGCCTTAGTCGAGGACGTCAAGGCCTTCGCGCACGAAGAGCTCGGCCTCAAGGCCACCGTGCACTACCGCCGGCTCGTACTTACCGAAAAAGGCTACGTGGCCGACGTCGTCTCGGCGACGGCGGACGACTCCTTCGAGCGCTATTACTGGCGCTACCCCTTCGTCGGCCGCCTGCCCTATAAGGGCTTCTATCGCCGGGCCGACGCCGAGCGCGAGGCGGAGCGCCTTAAGAAACGTTCCATGGACGTCATCATCCGTCGGGTCGACGCCTTTAGCGCGCTCGGCGTAATCGAGGATACGCTCTATTCCTTCATGCTTGACTACGCACCCGACCAAATCGCCGAGCTCATTATCCACGAGTCGGTGCACGCCACCCTCTTCATAAAGGGCGAGGATCAGTTTAACGAGGAGCTGGCCACCTTCATAGGCCGCCTGGGCGCCGAGCGCTACCTGGCCGAACGCTACGGCCCCGATAGCGAGCTCGCGCGCGCCCGCGCCATGCGGCGCGAGGACGCCGAGCGCTTTAGGGCCTTCTTGGCGACGACCGGCGCCGAGCTTGAACGGGCCTACGCCGAGGCCGGGCAGGATAGGACCGCCCGCCTCGAGTCTAAGGCGCGCATCATCGGGGAGCGGGCCGGCATCTATAAAGAACGGGAGGCCGTGCGCTTCCACGCCCACGGCTACGCGGATTTCGACATGGCCAAGATAAACAACGCCTTCATAGACCTCTACCGTCTTTATGAAGAAGATCTCTCGTTGTACGCCCGCTTCCTCGAAGGCCCGGCCGAGTCGAGCCCTCGCCGCATGATGGAGCTCATCGTCGCGCTCGCGAAGGAACGGCGCGGCCGGACCATGAAGGAGCTCCTTGCCGACGCGACGGGCGCGCCATAGGGCGTATTGACGGCCTATGCGGCGGCGGCGACAATAGCCTAGCCGACTCGTCTTACCCGAGGAGTATCCATGCGCGCCCGTCTCATTCTCATTAGCGCCTTCGCGATCGGCCTTGCCGCCGGACCCGCCCTTACGCCGGCGTCGGCCCAGACGGCCCCGTCGCCGCAGGCCCTTGACGCCCGCTTCGCCGTCGAGGGCTCGATCTACGTCACCGAGCTCACGGCCTACGGCGAGACCGAGGCGGCCGCGCTGAACGAGGCTATTAGGCTGGCCGTCGGCGTCGTCATGGACGCCCTGGGCAAGGACGCTCTCTTCCGCGAGCTTTTCTTCAAGGCCCCGCCCCTGGGCATGAACTGGCGCAAGCTATCGTCGGAGAAGGGCCTAAGCCGCTGGGCCGTCAGGATCAGGCTCAGCATAGACGACGAGTCGCTCCGCATCCTGCAGGACGGCGCCTACTATTCGAGCGTGGTCGGCATCCTGGCCGAAGCCGAGAAGCGCCTGGCCGAGGCCGAAGCCCGATCGCTCGAGGGGCGCGACGCCGAGGCGGCGGCGCAGCTGGGCAAGGCCATGGGCCTCTACTGGATAGCGCGCGACGAGGCCGAGGCGGGCCTACGCCTCCTCGCGCCCGTCGGCGACGTCGCCATCTTCTCCGAGGCGGGTAAGCGCAAGGCCCCGGAGCTTCGGGACGTGCTCTCGGCTATCAGGCAAAGCGCCGTCGCCGGCTACGCCCGCATAGAAGAGGCCGAACGCAGCCTGAGCGTCGACCGAGAGCTTGAATCGGTCTTGGCTGCCATAGCGGCCATTGAAGCCGACGCCTTGGAGGCCGAAGCCTGGGCGGAGACGGCGGGAGCCAAGGCCGCCTCTATAGAGGGCATGCCTAGGCCCGAGCTCGAGGCCTTCGTCGCCGACATAGGCCTGCGGAGGAAGACCCTGGGCGACGCGCGCGCGGCGCTCAACCGCCTCGAACCCATGGTGCCCAAGGATCGTCAGCTTGCGCGCGCGCGCATAGGCGTGGTCCGGAGCCGCATCGACCGCGCCGAGCGCTACCTGGCCGAGATCGGGGCGGCGGCGAGCAGGGAGCTACGGACGCCGGCGGTCGCGCGGGCGCGTCGGGCGCAGGCCCTGCGCTGGGCCTTCTTGCACGAACCGAGCGGCGCCTTGGCGCTCCGGCTCTACACGCCCTTCGGCCTCGACCCCTACGCCGCCGACCCGACCTGGCTGGATACCGGCCGCGCCGAGTTCTCGCTCCGGAGCGAGGGGGCCTTCGGCGGATCGCGCGGCTTCTGGATAGCGAGCGCCCTTGAGAAGGACGACGCGATCGTGACCGGCCTAGGCGGCGGGAACGGAGCCCTCAAGAATACCGGCTACTCGCAGAGCCTAGATCTGGGATTCTACGGCGAAGTCCTGGCCGCCGCCGGGCTGCGTTGGGACTGGCTTAGGCGCTTAGACGGCGAGAACGTGGAGAAGCGCCTCGCCCTACGCGCGTCGATCGGGGGTATGTCGGCGGATAACTCGTACGCCGCGTGGCTCCTCTGCGCTTCCTGGGAGTTCCCCTACGATATGGGGGGCTTCGAGGCGGTCAACTACTTCAATGTCGGCCTGGACGGCTTCCTCAGGCTCGGCCGCGTCGCGCAGCTCGAGGCGGGGGCGTCGTACCGGCCGCGAGAAACTCTCGGCGGCTACGACGCCAGCCTCCGCTATCGCGTAGGCGCCGGATTCCGCCTGCCGAAGCCCTTTCTCTGGGGCTTGGAATTCGCCGGCCATGCCGCGGATGAGCTCGGCGGCCCGGCCGCGCTCGAGGCGAGCTACCTGCGCTTCTACCTCGAGTACTCGCTGTAAAGGCCGAGCCTATAGCTCCCGTTTACAGTAGAGGATGAGGCCCTTCAGGTCGCCCACGCCGCATTTCCTAAAGGCCTTGGCCATGGTATTGCGGACGGTGGATTCGGCCACGCCGGCCTCGGCGGCGATACGGGCGTAGCTTCGGCCTTCGAGGGCGGCCGCGGCGTAGCGCAGCTCGGTCTCAGAGAGGCCGGCTACCCGCAGGCATTTAAATGATTTAATTATAATTGTATCACTTTTTAGAGGGTAACGTCGCTGACGCGCTATGAGGGCGATGACTAAGCCGTAAGAGCTGAGGCCGAGGGCGACGATCAGGAGGAAAACCACGTTATTCAGGTCACGCGGCAGGAAATAATCCCGCCGCAAGTCCGTTAGGCCGCCTAAAAACCGTAAG
>CALKWG010000485.1 GCA_938004315.1 uncultured Spirochaetaceae bacterium | reverse complement strand
AGATCGTATTCGGTGACTGGAGTTCAGACGTGTGCTCTTCCGATCTGAGTACGCCGGCCCCCTCGACGAGGGCGAGCAGGCGTTGGGCCTCCGATTCGGCCTCCCACCGGGCGAAGCCTTCGCGTTCCAAAAGGCCGGCGAGCCGTGCGCGGCCGTCCGAGACTAAGGCGGCGAACTGGCCGCGCCTAGCCTCCGGGGCCGAGAGCACGAAGCGAAGATAGGCCGACGGGTCGCCGCAGGCCGCGGCCGCCGCCCTGAGCGCCGCGGCGTACGACTCGGCCAGGACGCGGACGAAGGCCCCGGCGGAGGCCGGCGAGGCAGCCGGATCGGGTAGGAACGAGTTGAAGAAGCGTTCGACGCAGGCTTCGTAGAGGCTCGCCTTGTCCTCGAAGTAGTAATAGAACGCGCCTTTCGACAAGCCGCTCGCCTGCACGAGCTCGGCCATGGTCGCGCCGTCGAAGCCTTTCTTCAGGAAGAGGGGGAACGAACGCTCGACGACGTCCTCGCGCGAGGTCTTCATGCCTCGCCTCCGCTACGATGTATCATGCGGTAGATAGTGAAGCCCTTAAACTCGCCGGAGGAATGGAGCTCGAAGCCCCGTCGGCCATAGTAGGGCAGGTTGTCGGGGTTCTCGGTGTCCAGGGCAAGGCCCTGGCAGCTACGGTCTAGGCGGGCGGCGACGATCGCGCGCTCCAGGAGGGCGGCGGCGCCGCCGCGCCCCCGGTAGGCGGGCGAGGAGCCTATCATCGTGAGATAGCGCCAGCGCCCCGACGCCAAGGGGCGCCGGGCGAAGGCCGCGAAGCGGTTCATGCGGCCCAGAGAGCCGCGAGGCAGGGCCTTCGATAGCGCTATGGCCGCCGGGATGAGGCGCAGTGCCCCCAGAGCGCCCGGGCCCGAGGCGCGCGGCTCTACGACGGCGCAGGCGGCTAGCCGGCCGCCCTCGAAGGCCCCTTCAACGGTTTCGCCTAAGGCCAGGGCCTTGTCGAAGACGAAGCCGGCCAAGGCGCGCCTGTGAAAGGCCTCGTCCGCGTCGCCGCCCGACGGTCCGAAGAAGTACGCCATCGACGGATCAAGCTCGAAGGCCTCGGCGATGAGCGCGCAGAACCGCTCTCGGTCGGCAGGCGCCAGCGGCCTGCACTCGAAGGGCTCGGGGACGGCGGCGGGGCTCACGCGCCCGCTCCGACGCTCCACCCCCGGTCTGCGGCGTAGTGATCGACGGCGAAGGCGTAGGCGACTTTCACGAGGAAAAGCGCGGCGGCGAGCCGTAGCGCCGGGCTCTCCCAGGCGAGTGTGCCGACCAGCACGGTTCCGACGGCTACGAAGGCTCCCGCGAGGGCGATCTGCCGCGGAGGGGACGAGAGATTGACCGCAGACGCCGCTGCTATCGTGTATGCCCAGACTATAGCCGAAGATCCCAGGTCGACGCCTATGAGCAAGGCCATGGCAAGTAAATGGAGATGTATCGCGATGAAGACCCAACGTAGCCTCGGCCTCAAGGCGTAGTAGTCGCTCGTGCCTCGGGTGAAATTCGCTATCGCCCCCGCGCCTAAGTCGGCGGCGAGGATTATGGCGACGAGCCGGGCGACGGCCGATGAGGCCCCGATTGGCGCGAGCGCCGCGAACGCGGCCGCCGCCGTCAATCCCCCCAAGCCGACCAAAGCGATCTCGAGGGCGCCTTGCTCCTCGCCCAGGACTTCGTGGAGAAATCGCGGAATCCGTATCGTTCGCATAGCTTGACTCCTATAAAACCGACCGTTTGGTATAATATATAATTCGTATCGTCGATCATCAAGGTCGGGCGGGCTCGGCGCCGTAGTTCGGCGTCCGAGCTTGCGCCGCGGGCCTGTCTAGATTAACGTTGCGGTATGCATTGGATACTGGGGCCTCGGCGGACCGCCTTCGTCTCGCTGGCCATAGTCTTGACCGCCGCGCTCGTCGCCGGCTGGCTCATGGGGGCGGCCTTCTCGAGCGCCCGCGAGGCCGCCATCGAACGCTTAGCCTTCCAAGCCGAGGCCTTGGCGCGGCAGGCCGCGGCCGGCATGGTGTCTTACTTCGACTATCAGTATAACGCGCTCTCCTTTTTAGCCGGCCTCCAACCGGTATCGCGTCTGGACGAGGGGGGCAAGGCCTTGATGGCGGCCTACGTCGACTCGCAGCGAGGCGACCTGAGCGCGCTCACCCGCGTCGGCGCGGACGGCAGGGTCGTCTGGTCATGGCCGGACGCGAGCGTCGTCGGCCGCGAGGTCCTCGCCCAGGACCATAACCGGCGGCTATTTTCGACCCGCCGGCCGGCGCTCAGCTCGGTTTTTAGGACGGTCCAGGGCTACGACGTCGTGGCCCTAGCTATGCCGGTCTTCGACGGCGCCGAATTCGCCGGCGCCTTGACGGCCCTCATACCCTTCGAGCGCATCGCGGAGCGCTTCGTGAAGGATATACGTATAGCCGATTCAGGCTTCGCCGTCCTGATCGACGCGGCGGGGGTCGAGCTGTACTGCCCGGCGCGCGAGCATATCGGTAGGAACGTCCGGGAGACCAGCGCCGATTCGCCGAGCTTCTTGGCGCTCGTCGAGGAGATGGCCGCAGGAGGCTCCGGTTCGGGATCTTATGAGTACCAGTCCATCGCCGAGCGGCGCCTGGAAGCTTCGCTCGTGAAGGTGGCGCGTTACGAGGCGGTGCCCCTGCTCGATAGCTTCTGGACCGTACTCGTGACGGTGCCCGAGGACGAGGCCTACGCCTTCATGATCGGCTTCCGCGACCGATGGCTGGCCCTGGCGGCGCTGTTAATCGGGGCGGCCTTGCTGTCCCTCGCCCTCATCGCCCGGTCCGGGGCCAGGGTCGCGGCCTTGAACGAAGGCCTCGAATTCGCCAACGCCTCACTTAACGACGCCATGGAGGGCCTTGAGACGGCCCAAAAGCGCCTCGTCGTCAGCGAGAAGCTCGCCACCCTAGGCCAGCTGGCAGCCAGCGTCGGCCACCAATTGAATAGCCCGCTCGCCGCCATAGCCTCCGCCTCCGGCACGATCTCATGGGCGCTCGGCGGCGGGCTGGCCG
>CALKWG010000484.1 GCA_938004315.1 uncultured Spirochaetaceae bacterium | reverse complement strand
TACGAGATCGTATTCGGTGACTGGAGTTCAGACGGGTGCTCTTCCGATCTCCGCGGCATGAAGGCGGCGGTCGGCCCAATACTCTCGAGCGACTCGTTCTACGCCGAGGACCCCGAGCAGTGGAAGCTTTGGGCGCGCTTCGGCGTACTGGCCGTGGAGATGGAGGCCGCCGAGCTCTATACCCTGGCGGCCAAGTTCGGCGCCCAGGCCTTAGCCATCCTCACGGTGAGCGACAGCATCGTCACCGGCGAGGCTACGAGCTCGGCCGAGCGCCAGAGCAGCTTCGGCGCCATGGTCGAGCTAGCCTTGGAGGCGATCGTCTCCTAACGGGAGCCCTTCGGGGGGCGGCGCCATAATCGAGAGAGCGCCCGCGCGACGGCGGCCGTCGAGGCCGCCAGCGCGAAGGCGATCACGGGGCTCGCCGAGGGGAGCCTGACGAAAGGCGCCGCGACGAGCCCCCAGAGCGCCAGGATGGCGATGGACAGGGCGCCGGTCAGGGCGGCGGCCAAGGCGGCGCGTCCGGCGAAGCGCAGGGCCGCCTGCACCCGTTCGGGCATCAGCTCCCGGCGCGCGGCCGCGCCGCGATGAAGCTGGACAGGACGACGAGTACGCCGCCGACGACCAGCGACATATCGGCGACGTTGAAGGTGGGCCAGCGCTCCAGCCCGAAGAGCCCGTAGAATTTGAAGGACAGGAAGTCGATGACCCCGTCCGGGCGGAACGCGCGGTCGATGAGGTTCCCGATTCCGCCGCCGACGATGGCGCCGACGCACCAACGCTGCAGGGTCGTGAACTCGTCGGTCTTGAAATAGTAGACGACCAGGCCCGCGAGCATGACGAGCGGCAGGGCGATGAGCACGACGACGCGCAGCCAGCCGGGGAGCCAGTCGCCCATGCTGAAGGCGGCGCCCAGGTTCTTGTGATGGACGAGCCAGAAGAAGTCGCCGAAGGCGCTATAGGCTATCTGCCCGGGCAGTATGCTCCGCGCGACCGCCAGCTTCGTAATCTGATCCAGGGCGACCAAGACGGCGCTCAGTATGAAGGGGGCCGCCGTCCGGCCGCTATCGTTCTTAGGCACATGAACCTCCGCGCCCGCATCGGGGCGTGATCGAATATGCGGGGACGCTATAGCCCCGTGGGATAGTCTATGAAGACGGTCTCGAGCCCCAGCTCGAAGGCCGCGCGCTCCGCCACGGCTTTGACGCCGTGGACCTCGGTGGCGTAGTGGCCGGCGGCTATCACGTTGAGGCCCTCCTCCATCACCGTATGGTAGATGGAGTGCGAAGGCTCGCCGGTGACGTAGAGGTCGAGGCCCTCGTCGATGGCCTGCAGGGCGTCGAAGGCCGCGCCGCCCGAGACCACGCCGACGGTCCTGATCTCCTTGGGGCCGAAGGGATAGAGGGCGCGCGGGGCGTCGCCGGCGGGCAAGACCTTGGCCAGGGCCTCATCCAGGCTCAAGGGCTTCGGCAGCCGCCCCTTAAAGCCTATCTTCATGCCGTGGTAGCTCGCGAAGGGTTCGAGCTCCTGTAGTCCGAGCATACGGGCCAGGACCGCGTTGTTCCCCAGCTCCGGCTGCGCGTCCAGGGGCAGGTGGCAGGCGTACAGGGCCATGTCGGCCTTAAGGAGCGCGGCGATCCGCTCCTTAAGCGAGCCGTCTATGGGCTGGGCCTTGCCCCAGAAGAGCCCGTGATGGACGAAGAGGAGCGTAGCGCCGGCTTCGCGGGCGCGCGCCACGGTCTCGGCGCAGGCGTCCACGGCGAAGGCGGCCTTCTTTATGGGCGCGCCTGAGTCGCCGACCTGTACGCCGTTTAAGGAGTCGTCGGCGGTTTTGAAGGCGTCGATATTGAGGAGGGCGCGGGCCCAGCGGTCGAAGTCGCGTAGGTTCATAGTAGGCGGAGTATAGCCGCCGAGGCGCGGCGGGAGCAAGTGGGGCCGCCGCGTCGCAGGCGACGCGCGCAGGCGACGTCGCCGGCCCCGTATAACGGGGGCCGGCAAAGCCCATAATACTTTAATTACAAGCTTTTATTACTTCTTGGGCGGGTGAGCGATCATGTCGGCCAGCCAGGGCTTCTTCTTCAGGTCGTTCTCCAGGCCGGCGGCGCGCTGCTTGTTGACGTAGTCGGGGCTCTGGAAGTGGTAGGTGTAGTTGGTGTGGACGTCGTAGCTGCCGTTCATCAGGGCGTAGGCGTCCTCGGTCATCACGAGCTCCTCGTCGGTGGGGATGACGAAGATCTTGACCTTGCTGCCCGGCCCGGTGATGTCGAGCTCCGCGTTGCGGCACTTGGCCTTGGCGTTCTTCTCCAGGTCGATGACGATACCCAGCTCCTCGAGGCCGGACAGGGCCAGCTCACGGGTGATGGGGCCCATCTCGCCGACGCCGGCGGTGAAGACGATGGCGTCGACGCGACCCAAGGCGGCGTAGTAGGCGCCGACGTACTTCTTGATGCGGTAGCTCTCGATGGCCTGGGCGACCTTGGCGGCGTGGTTGCCCTGCTCGGCGGCGTTCTCGATGTCGCGGCGGTCGGCCCAGTGGGCGGTGATGCCCAGGACGCCCGATTCCTTATTGAGCTTCTTCTCGAGCTCGGCGGCGGAGAGCCCGCCCTTGTTCATCATGTGGAAGAGTATGCCGGGGTCCACGTCGCCCGAGCGGGTGCCCATGACCAGGCCCTCGAGCGGGGTCATGCCCATGGAGGTATCGTAGGAGCGGCCGTCCTTGACGGCGTTGATGGACGAGCCGTTACCGATGTGGGCGATGATCAGGTTGGTCTTGAAGGGGTCCTTGCCCAGGAGCACGGCGGCGCGCTTGGCGGTGTAGAGGAAGCTGGTGCCGTGGAAGCCGTAGCGGCGGATCTGCTGCTGCTCGTACCACTCCCGCGGTAGGGCGTAGAGGAAGCTGGACTCGGGCATGGTCTGGTGCCAAGCGGTGTCCATGACGGCGCAATGGGGCACCTTAGGCAGGACGGCGCGCGCGGCCTCGACGCCCATGATGTTGGCGGGGTTATGCAAGGGAGCCAAGCTGATGAGCTCCTTGAAGGTGGCCAGGGACTCGTCGGTGATGAGCACGGAGCGGGCGAACTTCATGCCGCCGTGGACCATGCGGTGGCCGACCGCGCCGATCATGGCCATGTCCTTGACGACGCCGTACTTGGGGTGGGTGATGGTATTGAGGATGAGCTCGATGGCGACGGTATGGGTGGGGCACTCGTGCTCCTGGACGAACTCGCAGATGCCGGGGGCCTTGTGGTTGATGACCGATTCGCCGAGGGTGACGCGCTCGACGATACCGTTGGCCAGGACGTTCTTCTGATCCCAGTCGTAGACTTGGTACTTTACGGACGAACTGCCGCAATTGAGGGTTAATATGACCATAGTCGGCTCCTTTATCGTGGTTGGAGCTTACTGTAGCAAAGTCGGGCGGCCGTGGCTAGGAGTTTAACGCGAACTGGATGATAGGGATGATGCAGACGACGATGAAGACGATCTCGAGGACGAGCATGGTGCGCTCGTTCTTGTCGCCCTTGACGATCTCATAGACGTTTTGCAGGGCGTCCAGGCGCCGCTCGACCGAGCGCGTCCAGCCGGCGGTGTTGAAGATGCCGCAGAGGTGCTCGTACACGCTCCCGAGGAAGTAGTCGCCTATGATCTTGGCGCTATTCTCCAGGTTCTCCAGGATGAAGAGGGCGTCCAGGCGCAGAGCCTGGATGACGGCGAGCTTACGCTGAAGGGCGCCGGTGCGTATCTTCCTCGAGCGCCGTTTGCCGCCCTTGCGCGGCTTCTTATTGTAGAAGGCGTTGACGTCGTCCTCCGCCTCGTCCAGCCAGCGGTCCAGGAGGCGGTCCAGGGTGCGGAGCTCCAGGAACTGGTAGTTCGCCAGCTCGGTGATGAGGAGGAGGTCCTCGTAGTCGCGCTCGGCGTCGATGATGAGGCATTTGTCCATGTCGAAGACCGCCAGGTCGGCGTCGCTGTACGAGTAGGGATTGGACATGGACTTACGGACCTGCGAGTCGTGGATGGGCGCGTCCCAGGGCTCGCCCGACAGCAGGGTGGTGAGGGCGCGCGCGTTCTCGATGACGAAATCCGCGGGCGCGCCGCCTACGTCGGCGAAGCAGAAGGCGGTATAGGCCTCCTTCTCCATGCGCTCGGTGTCGTAATGGTCCTGCGATACGGCCGGCTCGAGCTGTTCGAGTATGGCCCGGTAACGCCCGTCGGTGTAGCTGTCCAGGCTCTGTATGCCGGGGGAGAGCGGGCGCCCCTCCAGGCCGTGGAGCTCCTCGAGGGTGGCGTTGACGCGCAGGCGCACGACGATGGATATGACGCCCTCGTCGTAGACGCGGGCCATGGCGGCGAAGCCCTCTATGGCCTCGTCGGCGAAGGCCTTCTGGGGGCCGGAGCGCAGGTCGACGCAGAGCGGGGTGGGCATGGTCAGCGAGCCGGGGGTATCGCGGCGGCGGAGTATGCGCATGCCGGCGGTACCCGGTAGGAGGGCGGCCGCCTTCTTAAGGTCGATGGAGCGTCCGACGTCGTAGAGGGCCATGCGGACGAGCTCCACGGCGTAGGAGCGGGGCGCGGCCGGACGCCTGCGCTTGGACGGCGCCGCGATAGCCTTCTCGGCGGCTGTTGCAGGCGCCCCGGCCGCCCGTCGTCGGCGAACGGGCGCCTTCGTAGCCGGCTCCTTCGGCCCCTCGGCTAGGACGGGGGCTGTCGCTACGGCCTTCCCGGCGGCGCCGCGCCGCGCCGCGCTCACCGGCCCGCCTCCCTCCGCGCGACGACCCTGTTGGAGACCTGCAGTTCGAGCACCGTGCCGTCGGGCACGGCGTAGGGCATGGTGAAGAGCTTGCCCGGATGGTCGGCGGCGATGAGCGAGCTACGCTGCCCGTTCGGGGCCACGGCGACGAGGCTTATGCGCAGCGGATAGGGATATTCCGGAAGCTCTTGGCTGAAGAGCCCCGTGACGAGGCCGGCTTGGGCCGCCGGCAGGGCGAATACGACGGCGACGGGCGAGGCATGGTCCACGAGGCTGCCTGGCGCGGGCAGCTGGGACACGACGGTGCCGGGCCGCTCCCGGCCCTCGGCGCCGCGGACGCTGAATTCGAAGTTGACGCCGGAGCGCTCGATGAGGGCGGCGGCGGCGCTGAGCTCGAGGCCGACGAGCTCGGGCACGCGCATGAGCGCCCGCTCGGGGCCGCGCGAGACGACGAGGGTCAGCTCGACGGCGTCCGAGATCTCGGTCTCCGGCGGCGGATCCTGCTGGAGCACCGTGCCGGCGGGGCTGGGGTCGTACACGTAGACCGGCGGCTCCTTGACCGTTATGAGCTGCCGGGTCGACGCGAAGATGGCCTGGAGCTGGAGCTTGAGCTCCTCGATGTTCTGGCCGACGTAGGCGCCTATCCTATCCTGCGCGGCGCCGCGGCTGACGACCAGCGAGACGCGACGGCCGGCCTTGACGATGCTGCCCGGCAGGGGCGACTGCTCGAGGATGCGGCCGCGCGACTCGGGGTCGTCGGAGAAGCGCAGGGACACGCGCGGATACAGCTCCTTCTCCTGCAGGCGGATGAGGGCGTTCGACAGCTCCATACCCGAGACGTCGGGCACGAGGGTCCTCTCCTCGCCCTGCAAAGCCAGGAAGAAGGCGACCACGGCGGAGGCCACCATGAGCAGTATCACCGAGACGAGGGCGAATATTATCTTCTTATAATTCTTCGGGTCGATTTCGTTGAAATGGCCGCCTTTGAAGATCGATCGTATATCCATGACGCAACTCCCTTATCGTAGCCTCTCGGCGGCCGGCCCGTCGCCCAGCACGGAGCCTTCAAGGCCCCGGTTGCCGTTGGCGAAGTCCTTGAACGGCAAGGCCTTCTTGCCCTCCAGCTGAAGGCGGAGGAGCGCCAGCTGCCCTTCGCCCGTTTGTACCATTATGCCTTCCGACTTGTCTACTCGAAGCACGGCGCCGGGCGGGGCCGCCGCCCCCGCGCCGCCCGCTCCGGCCGGAGCCAGCCCGGCCTCGAGCAGGGCGAGGCGACGGCCGCCCAGGCTCGTCCAAAGCCCCGGCCAGGGGGTGAAGGCGCGCAGGCGCGCGTGGATGTCGACGGCGGCCATGGACCAGTCCACGAGGCCGTCGTCCTTGCGTATGGCGGCGCAGTAGCTCGCCGCCGCCGGATCCTGAGGCTCGCCGCGTTCGCGACCCGCCTCCATGTCAGCCAGGACCCGCGAAAGCAGCCGAGCTCCCTCCGTCGCCGCCCAGTCGCTCAAGGAGGCGGTCGTCTCGTCGCCGCGGAGGGCTATGCGCGTCCTGGCCAGGACGTCGCCGGCGTCCATCTCGCGGACCAGGCGCTGGATCGACAGGCCCGTCTCCGCGTCGCGATGCATGATGGCGTAGGGGATGGGCGCGCAGCCCCGCCATCGCGGCAGGAGCGAGGGGTGGGCGTTGACGGCGCCCCGCGGGAAAAGGGAGAGGAACTTGGGGCCGAAGAGGCGGCCGTAGGCGTAGACGACCAGGGCCTCCGGCTTCAAGGCCGCGACGGCCTCGCGCTCGGCGGGGCCGAGCCGCTCGGGCTCTAGGATAGGCAGGCCGGGAAAGAGCTCCGCTGCCCGGGCGGCCACCGGCGAGGGGCGCAGCGCCATGCCGCGGCCGGCGGGGGCGGGCGGGTTCGTCAGCACGCCGACCAGCTCGTGCTCCCGGCCTAGGGCCTCGAGCGAAGGCAGGGCTATCTCGGGGCTGCCGGCGAAGAGTATCCGCACCGGCCTAGGCCCTCATCCGCTTCTCGTACTGCTTCAGGACGCGCTCGCGCACGCGCTCGGAGAGGCGGTCGGTGAAGAGCACGCCGTTCAGGTGATCGAGCTCGTGCTGTATGACGCGGGCCAGGAGCCCCTCGGCCTCCAGCCTGAAGGGGCGGCCCCGCTCGTTAAAGGCCTGCACGTTGACGGACGCGGGACGGCTGAGCTCGGCGTAGGCCCCGGGTATGGAGAGGCAACCCTCTTCGTAATCGCTGAGCTCGGGGCTCGTCGCGATGAGCTCCGGATTGATGAAGGTCAGGGGTTTGCCGTCCTCGAGCTGCACGACGAAGAGGCGCTTCGTGAGGCCGACCTGGGGGCCGGCCAGGCCGATGCCGCGGCCCCACTTCATGGTGGCGAACATGTCCTCTACGGTCTTGGCGAGCTCGTCGTCGAAACGGTCTATGGCTTGGGCCGGCTGCCTGAGCACCTCGGCGCCGATGGTATATATATCGAACATGGCGAGTCTCCTCCTTTTTATAATAACGAACGGAGGCGAACGCGCCAATGGCCGCCCGGCCGATAGTCGGAAGGCCGGCGCGCGGCTAGGAGCCGGCGGCCCATTCGAGGAGGAGGCCTGGAGCTAGGGCTAGAGCCCCGGCGGCAGCTCGAAGCGGTCGCCGACGCCTAAGCCCACGCGCTCGAACCAGCCGAGGGGCACTTCCAAGGCGTGGCGGGCGTAGCGCGTCGACTCGACCAAGGCCTCGGACAGGGGTTCCATGTCGCGGATCTCGCGTATCGTGCCGTCCGCCCCGAGGAAGGCTATCGACAGCGGCACCAGGGTGTTCTTCATCCAGAAGGTCATGCGGCGGTCGCTATCGTAGACGAAGAGCATGCCCTCGCCGTCGGCCAGCCCCTTCCTGAACATGAGGCCCACGGCCTGTTCTTCGGCGGTCTTGGCCAGCTCGGCCACGACGCTCACCCCGCCTGAGCGCAGGATGGCGGTAGGCAGCTTAGGCTGCGGCTTATCGCGGCCCGCCGCGCAGGCGACGAAGGGAGAGGCGGCCAAGAGCGAGGCGAAGGCCAGGGCGAGGCGCCATACCGCGGCGGCCTTAGTAGCCATGGGAGCTCCGGTATTCGGCCTCGCGGCGGC
>CALKWG010000483.1 GCA_938004315.1 uncultured Spirochaetaceae bacterium | reverse complement strand
TTATGCGGAGGTCTTTTCGTCGACCGTTTCTTTGAACGGTTCATATCGATACCCGGACCACTCCATGCTCATGTGGCCCGAGAACTCGAGCATATTGAGGCGCACCCCGTGCACCACGACCGAGAGCGCGCCCATCACCAAGTTCAGGCCGTGGCCGATGAACAGGATGAGGACGCCGAAGGCGAACGCCAGCGGTATCCGGAGGAGGCCGGAGGCCATGCCGTTGACCGTCTGCGAGATGGCCACGCCGGCTAAGCCTACCGCCCACAGGCGTATGTACGACACGATGTCGGCGAAGAAGCTCACCGTCCCGAGGAAAATCGAAATGATGTTCTTCAGGCTGTCGACGATAGCCTGGACCGGCCCGGTCTCCCAGCTGCCGAATACGAAGCTGGCCGCGAAGCCGCCTATGATCATGTAGAGGCCGAACTGCGGCACCGGGTACTTCTCGGCGTTCACCACGAGGTTCAGGACCAGGAAGTACATGCCCAGGACCAAGGCCAGCGAACCGAGCTGCCCCAGGAACTTAGGCTTGGGGAAATCCCGGATCACGTTCTTGATATGCGCGATGGACAGCTGGATGCCGCCTAAGATGAAGCACAGCACCTTCACGTTATCGCCCGACGCGGGGTTCCAGGTAGCCAGGGGCTCGATTACCAGGGCTTGCAGGAAGCCAGGCAGGGCCTCCTTGGGCAGGGCGAACCAGCTGCCGGTTATGGCGCCCCATCCCACGGTCAGCGCCCCCAAGAAGAGGAAGAGCTTAAGCCCGTCGGCTATGCCCTTGCCGGCCTTGAGGCCCTTCAAGCTCGCCCATACGGCTATGCCGAGCATCAGGGCGCCGTAGCCGCCGTCGCCGAAGATCATGGCGAAGAACACGCCGAAGAACAGCAGGAACCACAGCGAAATGTCGTACTCGCGGTAGTTCGGCACCGTGCCCAGGAAGTCGAAGACCGGCTGAATGATGCGCACCGCCGCGTTGTTCTCGATCTTGGTGGGCGGCTGCTCCTCGTCCTTGGGCTCGTCCAGTATCAGGGCCCAGCCGGCCTTGGCGGCGGCGGACTCCAAGGCGGCGGCTTCCTTAGCCGGGACCCAGCCGGCCAGCCAGGCTACCGGGCCCTCGACGGCTATGCCCGATCGCAGGGCTTCGAAGTCGAGCTCTCGCTTTAGGCGCTTAAGCTCCGCCTTGAGGGCCGGGAGCTTCGGGGCCATGCCTTTAAGCTCGTCCTTCAAGGCCTTGAGCCGGTGTTCGGCGTCCTGCCGCTCGTCTTCCAGGGCCGAGAGGCCCTGGGCGGGGAGCCTAAACTCGGCGAGCTCGCCGGGGAGCTCCGCCTCGGGACCGGCCAGCAGGGCGACGCGGACGCGGCCCTTGGCCTCGGCCAGGCGCACGAAGTCCCAGGCCTCGGCTAACGAGGCCAGCCTCTTGGCGGGCGCCTCGGCCAGCCTGAGGGGCACGCCGGCCTCGGCCAGCGCGGCCAGCTCGGCGGGCTCGAAGTCGCCCCAGGGGCGTATGCGCTCTATCTCGCGCGACAGGCCCGCGATCTCGTCCTGGGCGGCCCTGGCCGCCTCGGCCTTGCTCAAGGCCGTATCGGCGAGCGCCGCGGCGTCGCGCGGGGATAGAGCGGCGGCTTCGGGCTTGGCTTTCTTGTCGACGTAATCAGAAAGAAGAGCCGCCGCCGCGTCGAGCTTCTGCAGCCGCGCGACCAGCTCGTCGTGGTCCTGGCCGCGGCCTTGCACCGGCTCGAGGTGGATGAGGCCCAGGCGCTTCAAGGCCTTGAGCCCGTCGCGCTTATCTCGCTCGGCTATCGCCACGAAGGCGCGTTTCATGGGCGCTATCATGAGGCCACCCTTTCTACCACCTTGCGCTTGGCGATTTTGCCGCGCACCACCTGGGCGGTCTGCTGATCGCCCAGATAGATACGTATCTTCTTGATGTTCTCCGCCGTCTCGGGGATCTTCACCTTCTCGAAGAGGTTGACCCGCTGCGTCGTGATGCGGAGCTCGTGCTCGAGGCGCCTCACCTGCTCGTCCAAGACCTTGATCTCAAGGTCGAGGCTGAGCATGGCCTTGAGCCGGTCTAGGGCCTTGTCTATCCACAGCGGCTTGGCGAAGAGGTCGTATTCGTCGATGTTGAACTCCGCCCTCTTGAACAGGGGGATATCGACGCCGGCTATGTTGCCGCTGGCCGTGCGTATGCTGCCCGCCGAGAGTATCCACCCTCCGTCGGGCCGGCGCACGGCCTCCTCCTCGCCGAAGACCGCTATCCACGCCCGGAACTCGGCCATAAGGCCGTCCCGCTCGGCGGCCAGCGCGCGGGCGCGGGCCTCGATGGCGCGGATCTCGGTCTGCAGCTGCTGCTTCTTGAGCTGGAGCGTGGGAAGGTAGCGCTTATACATCTTAAGCGCGTCCTTCTGCTTCTTCAGCTCATTCTTGGTCAGCTTGATCTTGGCCATCTTACGCCTTCTTGGGCCAGAACTGCTCGATCAGTTTGGTCTGTAGGCCCGTCTCCTGCGGCTCGAAGCAGTCGGCCAGTATCTCCCAGCCCTTGTCCAGGGCCTTCTCCAGGGGGATGTTCACCGAGAGGTCCATCATCTCGCGCTCGAAGAGCTCGCCGTACTTCAGGAGCTTCTGGTCCCAGGCGCTCATCTGGAAGCCCATGGACTTCTTCTCCAGCGTGTCGCGGTAGGCGGCGAAGAGCTTGATCATGCCGTCCATGATGGAGCGGTGGTCGGCGCGGGTCTTGCCGTTGACCATCTGCTTCAGGCGCGACAGGGAGCCGAAGGGCTCGATACGGCCGCCCTTCAGGTAGAACTGGCCCTCGGTGATGTAGCCGGTGTTGTCGGGCACCGGATGGGTCACGTCGTCGCCGGGCATCGTGGTCACCGCCAGGAGCGTGATGGAGCCGGACTCGGCGAAGTCGACCGCCTTCTCGTAGCGGGCGGCCAGCTGGCTGTAGAGGTCGCCGGGATAACCGCGGTTGGACGGTACCTGCTCCTGGGTGATGGCGATCTCCTTCAGGGAGTCGGAGAAGTTGGTCATGTCGGTGAGGAGCACGAGGACGTTGAGGCCCTTCAGGGCGAAGCGCTCGGCCACGGCCAGGGAGATGTCGGGGACCATGAGGCATTCCACCACCGGGTCGGCGGCCGTGTGCACGAACATCACGGTGTTCTGCAGGGCGCCGCCCTCCTCCAAGGTGTCCTTGAAGAAAAGGTAGTCGTCGTACTTAAGGCCCATGCCGCCAAGGATGATGAGGTCTACCTCGGCCTGCATGGCGATGCGCGCCAGGAGCTGGTTGTACGGCTCGCCGGAGACCGAGAAGATCGGCAGCTTCTGGCTCTTCACCAGGGTGTTGAAGAGGTCGATCATCGGGATGCCGGTGCGTATCATCTCCCGGGGGATGATGCGGTTGACCGGGTTGACCGAGGGGCCGCCGATGGGGATGAGGTT
>CALKWG010000482.1 GCA_938004315.1 uncultured Spirochaetaceae bacterium | reverse complement strand
GACGTGCGCATCACCACGCGCTACCACGAGGACTTCTTCCCCTCGAGCCTCTTCAGCACCTTGCACGAGGGCGGCCACGCGCTCTACGAGCTAGGCATCGCCCCCGGCCCGGCCTACACGCGGACGAGCCTGGCGGCGGCCTCGAGCATGGCCGTGCACGAATCCCAATCCAGGATGTGGGAGAACATGGTCGGCCGCTCCATGGGCTTCTGGCGGAACCACCTGCCGGAGGCGAGCCGCCTGCTCGCGCCCGTCTTAGACGGCGTCGGCCTCGATTCGTTCTACCGGGCGATAAACAAAGTCGAACCGTCGCTCATACGCGTCGAGGCCGACGAGGTGAGCTACGGACTGCATATCATCCTGCGCTTCGAGCTGGAGGCCGCGCTGATCTCCGGCGATTTGGCCGTAGGAGACCTGCCCGGCGCCTGGAACGAGGGCATGAGGCGCTTCCTGGGCGTCACGCCGCCGGACGACGCCTCCGGCTGCATGCAGGATATCCACTGGGCCGTCGGGCTCTTCGGCTACTTCCCCAGCTACGCCCTGGGCAACCTGATAGCCGCCCAGCTCTGGGAGGCCATGAAGGCCCAGGGCCTGGACCCCGCGGCGGCCGTCGAGCGCGGCGAGCTCTCGGCCATATTGGCCTGGCTCAGGGCCAACGTGCACGCGCCGGGCGCCGCCTACGCGCCCGACGAGCTCGTGCGCCGCGCCACCGGCGCGCCCTTGGACGCCGCGCACTTCGTGCGCTACCTGGACGCCAAATACGCGGGGGTGTATGGGCTCTGACGAAGCCCTTCGCGGCGGCCTCATCGTCTTCGCCGCGCTGGCCGCGGCGGGGGCTACGGCCGCGCTAACGCGGCTCCTGGCCTACGCCGCCGGCGGGCTGATCGATCGTCGGCGGGCGGGGCGGAGGGCCCAGGACGCCGCGCCGCCGGCCCTGCCTACGATCCGTCCCGCCCGGCCGCGCCGCCCGCCCTTGGCTTTCGCCTTCGTAGCGCTGAGCGTCGGCGTCGCCGCGGGAAGCTTCGCCCTGATCCTCGCCCTGAGGCTATCGGCCGAGCCTTCGGGCTGGCTCGGCGCCGTCTACGCGGGCGTGGCCGCGGGCCTGGCCGTCGGCTTAGCCCCCGTACAATCCGGGGCGGCCCTGGTCGCCGCGGCGCTTACGATCAGCGCGATCGCCCTCGTCGAACTCCGCGCCTACCACCCGTTCGAACCCGGCGTCGAAATGGCGCGCCTAGTCGTCATCGCGGCGGAGGCGAGCGGTACCCGCGCCGAGCTTGCGCTGCCGCGGCCGAACGCCCTGCCCATACTGCAGAGCCTCGAGCTACCGCCCGGGGAGCTCGGCTTCAGCGTCTTGATCATTCGCCCCGCGGGAATCGCCGCGGCCTTCCTGCCGTCCTGGTACTATCGCCTGCAAGCCATAGAGGTGGGCGGCCGGGAGATCGCGCTCGGGGCATTCCGCGGCTCCGCGGACGGCTCGGGCCCGCTTAGCCTCGTCGCGAAGGCCGTCGGCTTCGCCCCGCGGCTCGAAAGGAGCCGAGCCGTCCTGCCCGAGGATTTCATGCGCCTCGAGCTTTCGATCGGTCCCGGGGGCGGGCTTTCGCTCGCGGAGCGACCCTAGGCCGTACGCTCGCCCCGGCGCTTTTCCCCTTGCGCGCCGTTTTAAATACCGATATACTACCCATAGAATCACGTGGATGATTCAAGGAGTATCCTATGGAAGCCTTAAAACGACGCCTTAAACGTCGCCAAGCCGACGCCTCCGCCGCTTCGATCGCTTCGCCCGCTTTCAACTCCCTCCTCCTCTCCTTCTCCACGACGACTACTACTACCCATACCATGACGATGTGACGCCCCGGGCGTCCGTGAATTCCTAAGCCGGCCGCTAGGCCGCGCCGTAGGATAGTCCTGCCCCTTTAAGACGGGGGGCGGATGACGCCCGGGTCGCGTATTCCCAGTCGACAGCCTTCTACACTACTCGTTAAGGAAGCCTCTATGGCATACGTCGTGATAAAACTCGGCGGGTCGGTTTGCGCGGGCCCGTCCTCGGCCCCGATCCTCGCCCGCATCGTCGCCCTACACCGCGGGCGCTCGGTCTTCGTCCTGTCGGCCCTCAAAGGGGTCACCGATAGGCTCATCGCCTTCGCCGCCGAGCAGCCCTCGGAGCGGCGAGCGGCCGCTTTCGTCGCCGAGCTCAAGGGCGAGTACCTGGCATTCGCCCGCGCCTTCAAGGCGCCCGCCAGGGCCGAAGCCGAGCTCGAGGCGCGGCTCGACGCCGGCTTCGGCGAGCTCCTGGCCTGCGCCCTCGGTAGCGCTTCCGATCGCGACCGGCGGATCGCCAGCTTCGGCGAGCGGCTCTCGGCCCTCGCCTTCTGCGCCGCCATCGCCGCCGACGACGCGCGGGCGGCTCGGGAGCCCGGCGCCCGCTCGCGCCGTCAGACTTCGGGCCTAGCGCCTTGCGCCTTCCCCGAGGAGCTCGGGCTCGCCGCCGAAGGCGCCGATCCTTCGGACGCCGACTGCCCCGATCCCGGAGCCGCCGGGCCGGCCCTCAGGCGGGCGCTCCGAGCGCATCGCCGCTTCGCCGTGCCCGGCTTCTACGGCGTAGGCCCGAGCGGGGCCGTGGCCCTCTTCGGCCGGGGCGGCAGCGACTACAGCGCGGTCGCCTTGGCGGCCGCGGCCGGGGCCAGGCTCTGCGTGCTCTACAAAGACGCCTTAGGTATCTGCAGCGCCGACCCGAGCCTGGTGGACGGGGTCAGGCGCGTCCCCCGGCTTAGCTACGGCGAGGCCAGCGCGCTGTCGGCGGCGGGAGCCAAGGTGCTGCACCCGCGCACGGCCGCCTTGGCCGAGCGCCACTGCGTGGCGTTGGCCGTGCGCCCGGCGGACGGCGTCGGCGTCAGCTACGTCGCGCCGTCTAA
This sequence comes from uncultured Spirochaetaceae bacterium, assembly GCA_938004315.1. GTDB lineage: Bacteria > Spirochaetota > Spirochaetia > Treponematales > UBA12059 > DAIPLR01. The sequence goes on along the minus strand of CALKWG010000482.1, from coordinate 196 downwards.
GCCGCGCCGATCCGGGCCGATCGCCATCTCCTTGGATCGCGAGCGATCGGAGCCCGGCCGCGGCGTGCGGACCGTCGCCCTGATAGGCGAAGGCGTCGCGACGGCCTCGGCCTGCGCGGTCAAGGCGATCAAGGAGCTCGAGCGCTTAGGCATAGCCCCGCGCTCCCTGCGCTTCGATCCGGCCGGCAGCGCGCTC
>CALKWG010000481.1 GCA_938004315.1 uncultured Spirochaetaceae bacterium | reverse complement strand
GCGAGCCGCCGAAGCTGGCAGCCGTGCTCAAGGCGGACGGCTACGGCCTCGGCGCCGTCGAGTGCGCAGGCGCCTTCCTGCGCGGCGGCGCGGCCGTCCTGGCGGTCGCCTGCCTGCCCGAGGCCTTGGAGCTCAGGCGGGCGTATCCGGAGGCGACGGTCATGGTCATGGGCCATACGCCCGATCGCCTCCTTCCGCTCTGCGTGCGCGAGCGCATAGCCTGCACGCTCTGGGGCGCCGAGCAGGCGCGGGCGCTCTCGGACGCGGCGCGCTCGGTCGGCGCGACGGCCGAGTTCCACTTAAAGCTCGACACGGGCATGAACCGGCTCGGGCTCAGGCCCGGCCCCGGAGCCGCTGAGGCCGTCGCCCGTATGGCCGCGCTACCGGGACTACGAATGGCCGGGATCTTTACCCACTTGGCCCTCGTCGACGCCGAGCTCGACCGGGCGCAGTTCGAAATGTTCATGGACTTCGTAGCGGAGCTTAAGGGCCTCGGCGTCGATCCGGGCCTGCGCCACGTCAGCGATTCCATAGGCCTGGCGCGCTACCCCGAGTATCGGCTCGACCTCGTACGCGCGGGCGCAGCGCTCTACGGCCTCCCGCCGCTCCGAGCCCCGGCCATCGAGCGGGCGGGGCTGCGCACGGCTTTCGCGCTCAGGACGAGGATCAGCCGCCTTAGGCGCCTCGGGCCGGGAGAGGGGGTCGGTTACGACCATAGCTGGAAGGCGCCCGAGGCGGGCGCGCTCCTGGCTACCCTGCCCATAGGCTACGCGGACGGCTATCGCCGCTCGCTTTCGAATAAAGGCGAGGTATCGATACGGGGCGTCCGCGCTCCCGTGGTCGGCCTCGTCTGCATGGATCAATGCACCGTCGACGTGAGCGCCGTTCACGGCGTAGCCGAAGGCGACGAGGTCCTGCTCCTGGGAGAGGGAGCCGACGGCGTCGTCGCCCCTCTAGAGATGGCCGCGTGGGTCGGCACGAATCGGAACGAGCTCGTGGCCGGCCTCGGTCGGCGCTTGCCGCGGGTGTATCGCCGCGGCGGCGAAGCCGTTCGCGTCGTCGACTACCTTGCCGCGCCTTGAGGCCCGGCGTTTCAAGGACGCATCAAGAGGAAGAATCATGGATAGAGAAGCGATCCTAGCCGAGGCGCAACGGATGAAGGATTGGCTCGTCGCCCTGCGGCGGGAGCTCCACCGCGTGCCCGAACCCGGCTGGGAGGAGTTCGAGACGGCCGCCCTGATCGAGCGCGAGCTTACGGCCATGGGCGTGCCGTACGAACGGCGCGGCACGAGCGTCGTCGCCCTGGTCGAGGGCCGGGGAGGCGGCGGACCCCGGCCGACGGTCGCCCTGCGGGCCGACATGGACGGTCTCCCGGTGACAGAGCCCGCCGGCAAGCCCTACGGCTCGGCCAAGCCCGGCTTCATGCACGCCTGCGGCCACGACGCGCACGTGACCATAGCCTTAGGCGCGGCGCGATTTTTCTCCGCCAGGCGCGACGAACTTCCCGGCAATGTTAAGATATTATTCCAGCCCGCCGAGGAGACCGACGGCGGCGCCGAGCGCATGATTGCCGAGGGCTGCATGGAGAACCCGAAGGTGGATTTCATCCTGGGCCTGCACGTCATGCCCTACCTGCCGGTCGGCCGCATAGAGACCAAGAAGGGCTCGCTCAACGGCTCGAGCACCACGCTCAAGGCTACGATACGCGGCAAGGGCGGCCACGGCGCCTATCCCGAGAGCGCCATAGACGCGGTCCTCGTAGGATCCCAGGCGATCGTAGCCCTGAATACCCTGGTGTCGCGCTACGTCTCGCCGCTCGATTCCGCCGTCATCACCGTCGGGCGGGCCCAGGGCGGGACGCGCTCCAACATCGTCGCCGAGGAGTTCGGCTTCTCGGCCACCTTGAGGACTACGAGCGACTCGCTCCGCGACCTCTTGGTCGGGCGCGCGCGCGCGGTCGTCGAGAACGTCGCCGCCGCCTACGGCGCCGAAGGCAGGTTCGAGGTCAGCTACGGCTACGCGGCCCTGGTGAACCACGATCGCGCGGTCGAGCTCGTCGCCCGAGCGGCCGAGGAGATCCTGGGACCCGGCTCCGTCGAATGGAAAGAGAAGCCCAGCATGGGCGTAGAGGATTTCTCGTTCTTCATAAAAGACGCGCCGGGGGCTTTCTACCACCTGGGCTGCGGCGACGCCGAGCGGGGCCGCAGAGGCCCCCTCCATAGCCCCGATTTCGAATTAAACGAAGCGTGCCTGCCCTTAGGCGTCGCCATGCAGGCGGCCGCGACCTTATTATATCTGGAGGAAAACCATGGATAAGCTTTACTTGAGCGTCGATATCGAAGGCGTGACCGGCATCGTCGACTGGATCGAGACCGAGATCGGCGAGGCGCAGGGCGCCTACTTCAGGAAGCAGATGACGAAGGAGGCGGCCGCCGCCTGCGAGGCCGCCGTCGCGGCCGGCGTCAAGGAGCTCTTGGTCAAGGACGCGCATGGCTCGGGCCGCTCCATCGATCCTTCGGCCCTGCCGCGCAAGGCGCGCATCATGCGGGCTTGGACGCGCGACCCGTATTCCATGATGGCCGGACTCGAGCCGGGCTACGGCGGCGCCTTCTACCTGGGCTACCATTCGTCGGCCGGCAGCGACGGCAACCCCCTGGCCCACACGATGAACGGTAGCGCCCTCGAGCTGCGCGTGAACGGGCGCCTGGCCTCGGAGCTGCTCCTTAACTCCTATACGGCCGCCTCCATGGGCGTGCCCTCGCTCCTGGTCAGCGGCGACGCCGCGCTCTGCGCCGACGCCGAAGGCTTGATACCCGGCATACGTACCGTTGCGGTATCGGAGGGGCGCGGCAATGCCTCCGTATCGATACACCCCGAGCTGGCCGTCGAGCGCATCGGCGAAGCCGCGGCCAAGGCTATAGCCGACGCCGACGCGGCGGCGGCCGCCGGCCGGCCCGGCCCCATGCCGGCAATGCCCGCGGATTTCGAGCTTGAGGTCCTGTATAAGCAGCACTACCTGGCCTACCGCGCCTCGTTCTATCCGGGGGCGGAGCGGCGGGGCCCGAACCTGGTCCGCTTCCGCGGCCGGGCTTGGCTCGAGGTCCTGTCCTTCATCCACTTCGCCCTATGAGAAGCGCCGCGGCGGAGGGCGCCCGCCTCCTACCCAAGGCCTTAAGGCCCGGCGACCTCATAGGCCTAATCGCCCCGTCGGGCTCGACCAAGGACGCGGAGGCGGCCGCGAAGGGCAAGGCGGCCCTGGAGAAGCTGGGCTTCCGCGTCAAGCTCGGGGCGAGCGCTCTAGCGCCTCGCTACGGTTACCTGGCGGCTTCCGACGAGCTTAGGGCCGCCGACCTGAACGCCTTCTTCGCCGACCCCGAGGTCGACGGGATCGTGTGCCTGAAGGGCGGCTACGGCACGCCCCGCATCTTGGATAGGCTCGACTACGCCGCTATCGCCGCCAACCCTAAGCTGCTCATAGGTTATAGTGATATAACAGGATTGCACTTAGCTTTTTACCGCTACGTCGGCTACCCGACCGTGCACGGCCCCATGGCTATGAGCATGGCCTCGGGCTGGAACGGCTACTCGCGCGACTCGTGGCTGCGCGCGGCCACGGCGGACCAGCCCTTGGGCGAGCTTAAGAATCCGGAGGGCGGGGCCGCGGAGGCGCTGGTCGGCGGCAAGGCCCGCGGTAGGCTCATCGGGGGTAACCTCTCGCTCGTCGCCTCTCTCTGCGGCACCCCCTATGCGCTCGAGCCCGAGGGCGCTATCGTGTTCCTAGAGGACGTGGGCGAGGAGCCCTACCGGGTGGATCGCATGCTCAACCAGCTCAGGCTGGCCGGCGTCTTCGAGCGCTGCGCGGCCGTCGCCCTAGGCGGCTGGACCGACTGCGGTCCCGAGGATCCGGAGCGCTCGCTGACCTTGCGGGAGGTCTTCATGGATCAGATCGCCCCGTGCGGGAAGCCCGTCTTGGCGGGGCTCGCCGCCGGGCATTGCGCCCCGACCATGAGCCTGCCCTTCGGCGTCGCGGCCGAGCTCGACGCGGACGCGGGCCGGCTCGTTATCCTCGAAGCCGCCTGCCGTAGTCCCGGGCCGCGGCCGTAAAGCCTTCGAAGAGGGCGGCGCAGCCGGGGTCGGACGCCGCCTGGCCCTCGGGATGGAACTGGACGGCGACGAGGTACCAGCCGGGGTCGCTTCCTTCGGCCGCCTCGACGACGCCGTCGGCGGCCCTGGCCGTGACCCTGAGCCCCTCGGCCAGGCGCTTCACGGCTTGGTGATGGAACGAGTTGACGTAGACGGCGTCCGCGCCTTCGGAGCGCGCGCCGAAGGCGCGGCGTATATACGAGTCCCCCGGCTCCAAGTCGACGCGGTGGTGCGGCTGGCTCATAGGGGCCCCATCGGGCGCGTGGCCGAGGGCGCCTTCGAGCTGGCTCGGGAGGTCCTGGTAGAGCGTGCCGCCCATGGCGACGTTGACGAGCTGGCAGCCGCGGCATATGCCTAAGACGGGCATGCGCCGCTCGCGGGCCGCTGCGAAGAGGGCGAGCTCCGCGCGGTCATGCTCGTCGCAGACGCGCTTCAGGCCGCGGGTCGGCTCCTCGCCGTATAGGCGGGGAGCCAGGTCCGCGCCGCCGGACAACACGAGCCCGTCGACGCGGGCGACGAGCCCCTCGGCCTCCTTCGGATCGAGGTCGAAGGGGAAAATGATCGGAACGGCGCCGGCGGCGCGCAGGGCCCTCGTGTAGTTCTCGTTAAGACGCGAGTAGCGATCGCCCTCTCCGCGGTAGACGGCGGCGCTGACGCCTATGTAGATGCTCATGAAGGTATAGTATCGCCGCTTGACGACTCTGTACAGTTCCAAACGATTGCATGAATCTATGAAAAGAAACAAAACGCTAGTTGATCTCTCTCTAGCATAATATCGTTACTGCTTAATAATACGATATTGTCAATTCGACCGGCTCATGTTAGTGTAATTCGAGTTTTGACTGCCGGCGAGTAAAGGCCATACTGCGGATCTAGCTGATGGCGGGAGAGGATATCATATGAATAGTACACTGCGCTTCGACGGTTGCGATACGATTGAACTCGCCAAGTCCTACGGTACGCCGCTCTACGTCGTATCGGAGCGTATGATCAGGGAGCGTCTACGAACGATACGCGCCGATTTCATCGATAAGCATGAGAACTGCTACGCCGTCTTCGCGAGCAAGGCCCTACAGACCCTCGATATATGCAGGATCGTCGCCGCCGAGGGCATAGGCCTGGACGTGGTATCGGGCGGCGAGCTCTATGCCGCCCGCAAGGCCGGCTTCCCCATGGATAAGATCTATTTCCACGGCAACGCCAAGACCTTGGGAGAGCTTGAGATGGCCGTCGACTACGGAGTCGGCCGGGTCGTCGTGGATAACATGGACGAGCTCGAAACGCTCGACGGCGTCGCGAGGCGCAAGGGAAGGCGCATGAAGATACTCTTCCGCGTCAATCCCGGCGTCGATAGCCATACCCATGAGTACATCTCCACCGGCCATGTCGACTCGAAATTCGGCATGGCCTTGGTACCCGAGGTACGAGACGCCTATATGCGCCGGGCCCTGGAGGCCGATGGCGTCGAGCTCCTGGGCTTCCACTTCCACGTCGGCTCGCAGCTGCACACGAACGAGTCGCACCGGAAGGCTACCGAGGTTCTCATGGGCCTCCTCGCCGAGCTTCGCTCCGCATTCGGCTTCGTCGCCTGCGAGCTCAACCTCGGCGGCGGCTTCGGCGTCCGCTATACGGACGAGGACGAGCCTAAGCCGCTGTCGTACTTCACCGACGCGCTCATGGCGGATATCGGCGAAGCCTGCGCGCGCCTGGCGTATCCGCGCCCGCGCGTCGTGATCGAGCCGGGGCGTTGGGTCGTGGCCGAGGCGGGCATAACGCTCTACTCGATCAACTCGGTCAAGAAGGCGCCGGGCCGACGGAGCTACGTAGGCGTAGACGGCGGCATGCCGGACAACCCGCGGCCGGCGCTCTACGAGGCGCGCTACGAGGCCGTCGTGGCCGCGCGTCCCGACGCCCCGCGCGATACCGTGGTTACCGTGGCCGGCAAATGCTGCGAGTCCGGCGACATCTTGATAAGAGACATAGCCCTGCAGGACCCGAAGCCCGGCGACATCCTGGCGGTCTTCGCCACGGGCGCGTATAATCACACTATGTCAAGTAACTATAACAGGCTACCTAGGCCGGCCATGGTTCTCGTGGACGGCGGGAAGCATCGCCTATCGGTCCGCCGCGAAAGCTACGACGAGCTCCTGGCGAGGGAGCTCTAGATGGCCGGGTCGAAGCCGACCGGGCCGACCGGGCCGACCGGACCGGCCTCGCCGACGACGGACCTGCACCGGCGGGCTCTCGTGTTCGACGGGCACTGCGACAGCCTCCTAGACGCCGTCGGCCTTTCGGAGACGGAGCCCGGCTCGCCGCCGCGCGACCTGGCCCTCCGCTCGGCGCGCGGCCATATAGACCTGCCCAGGCTCGTCGAGGCGGGCGTCAGCGCCCAATTCTTCGCCGTCTTCTGCCCCGACGCGCGCGTGGGCATGGCGGGCGAGCATAGCCGGGCCTTGATCCGCGCCTTGGACGAGCTCTGCGAGCGCTCGCCCCTGGCCCTCAAGGCGCTCCGCGCGGACGACGCGCGCCGGGCCAAGGCCGAGGGCCGGGTCGCCGCCTTCCTGGCCATCGAGGGCGGCGAGGCCATAGGCGAGAGCCTGGACGAGCTCCGCGCGTTCTACGGCGCCGGCGTCCGCCTCATGACCCTGACCTGGAACCGCCGGAACGCCATCGCGCGGGGCGTAGGGACGCCGGGCGACGACGGGCTTAGCCCCTTCGGCCGCCGCGTCGTGGCCGAGATGGAACGGCTTGGCATGATCGTGGACGTATCGCACCTGTCCGACCGAGCGCTCGACGAGGTGCTCGACGCCTCGGAGCGCCCGCTGGTAGCATCGCACTCCAACGCCAAAGCCGTGCTATCGCATCGGCGCAACCTGAGCGACGATCAGCTGGAGCGCATCGCCGCGACCGGCGGCCTCGTGGGCCTCACCATGGCCGGCGTCTTCGTGGACGCCGAGCCCGCGCGCGTCGGCCTATCGCGGCTCATGGATCACCTCGACCATATGCTGGGCGTCGTAGGGGACGAGCATGTCGGCTTAGGGACCGATTTCGACGGCTTCACCGCGCCCTACGGCCTCGTGATGGACGATTGCACGGGGTTGCCGCTCCTCACGCAGGCGATGATCGAGCGCGGGTATAGTGAAGATACGATACTGAAGATCCTCGGCGGCAACTGGCTTCGCGTCGTCGA
>CALKWG010000480.1 GCA_938004315.1 uncultured Spirochaetaceae bacterium | reverse complement strand
CGCCGCCCCCGGTCAAGCCCGAAGGCTTATTCGTTGTAGACCTTGTACAGGTTGTGGTGGCCCGCGGCGTGGGGGACGAAGCCCTTCACGTAGTTGCGGGTGGCGTTGAGGTCCTCGCGGAAGGCCAGGAACACCCAGGGGGCGTCCTCGAACACGAGCTTCTGGGCCTCGGCGTAGGCGGCGCGGCGATCCTCGGGGTTCACGCTGACGCGGCCCTTGTCGAGGAGCTCGTCCACCTTCGGGTTCTTGTAGAAGGTGCGGTTACCCGCGTCGCCGAACTGGGTGGAGTGGAACAGGGAGTACATGCCGTAGTCGGCGTCGCCGGTGACGGCGACCCAGCCGAGCATGAACATGTCGTGCTCGCCCAGGGCGGTGCGGTCGAGGTAGGGAGCGAACTCCATGATCTCGATGGCGCACTCGATGCCGACCTGGCGGAGCTGCTCCTGGAAGATCTCGGCGAACTTCACGCGGATGGGGTTGTTGTTGGTCCAGATGCTGGTCTTGAAGCCGTTAGCGTAGCCGGCGTCGGCCAGGAGCTGCTTGGCCTTGGCGACGTCGTAGCCGTAGCCGGGCAGGCCGGTGTTGGCGAACTGCACCGTGGGGGCCAGGGGGCCCTTGGCGGGGACGGCGAAGCCCTCGAAGGCGACGCGGGTGGCGGTGTCGACGTCCAGGGCGTAGTTGATCGCCTGGCGGACGCGGACGTCGTCGAAGGGTTTCTTAGCCAGGTTGAAGCCCATGTAGAAGGTGGTCAGGCCAGCGATGCGCATGGCGTTGATCTCGGGGATGGCGTCCAGGTTCTTGTAGTCGTTCGGGCCGACGTCGTAGACGATGTCGACCTCGCCGGTCTCAAGCGCGATGGCGCGGTTGGCGTCCTCCGGGATGAAGCGGAAGCGGACGGTCTTGGCCTTCGGGGCGCCCAGGAAGTAGGCGTCGTTGGCGGCCAGGGTGATGGAGTCGCCGGCCTTCCACTCGACGAACTTAAAGGGACCGGTACCGACCGGGTTGCGGCCGTAGTCGGCGCCGCCGGCGGTCACGGCCTTCTCGTTCACGATGCTGGTCGCGGTGTGGGCCAGGTGGGTGATGAAGGGGCCGAAGGGGTACTTCAGGACCATGCGGAAATTCAGGGCGTCGATGACCTCGACGCGGTCGAGGGCGGCCACGAGGAAGGCGGCCGGCGCCTTCTGAGCGACCATGCGCTCGAAGGTGAACTTCACGTCGTTGGAAGACAAGGTCTCGCCGTTATGGAACTTCACGTTCGGGCGGAGCTTGAACTCGAAGACGGTGTCGGAGACCACTTTATAGTCCTCGACCAGGTCCTTCTCGATCTTCAGGTCCTCGGTCTGGTACATGAGGCGGTTATACACCAGCTTCATCACGCGGGCGGACGGCTGGTCGTTCGTGGCGTGCGGATCGAGGGAGCGGGCGTCGGCGCCCATGGCCACCACGAGGGTGTCGATATTCTGGCCTTTGCTGGGGCCGGTTTCCTTCTTGGCGCAGCCGGCGAGAACGAGGGCGGCTACGAGCAGGGCGGCGAGGGCCACGAAGCCCAAGCGAGCGCGTGCTTTCATCAGAACCTCCTTAGTCGGTTAGGGACGGATTTCGCCCCTCCGCGCCTATGCTCCGTTAGGAGGCTTCGATTGTCAAGAAAGAGCGCTTCTTAGGGCGATTTTCTATCGTATTTCTCTGGACGAGGGGACGGTAGACGGCGATGTTTATACGTCTTAACCGGCGTTACCCTCGGCCCGGCGGGGAGCCGCGGCGTCCGCCCGGCTAGTCGTCGTGGTCGGGATAGCGGGCGCGTATCTCCCGGACGCGCGGCAGCACCTCGAAGAAGGCCTCGACGACCGCGGGGTCGAACTTGGTTCCGGAGAGCCTCCTGATCTCGTCCAAGACCTGCTCCTCCCCCCAGGGATTCTTATAGACCCGGCGGGACATCAGGGCGTCGTACACGTCCGCGAGGGCTACGATGCGGCCGTAGAGCGGGATCTCCTCGCCGCGGCGCTTCCTCACCCGGCCGTTCTCGTCGGTCTTCAAAGGCTCGCCGGTGGAGGGGTCGACCCAGCCGGGATAGCCGGTGCCGTCCCAGTTCTCGTGATGGGTCAGCGCCACCTCGGCCGCTATGGTGTCGAAGTCGGACTGCGGGTCGTCGAAGAGCCTGGCGCCGGCGCAGGTATGCGATTGCATGATCACGTACTCTTCGGGCGTAAAGCGGGCCGGCTTCTTGAGGATGAGGTCCGAGATGGCCACCTTGCCCACGTCGTGGAGCATGGCCGCCAGCTTCAGGAGGTCCTTGTTCTTATAGACGAGGGCCGGATCCTCGCCGGCCTTGAACGCGACGCGTTCGTAAATCTCGAGCGCGTAGCCGGCGACGCGGTTGACGTGGGCGCCGGTCTCCTTGGGGTCCCGGAGCTCCGCCATCCTGATCATGCGTATGATCATAGAGCGAGTCATATAGGCGCGCTGCAGGGCCACCGTGGCGTTGGCGGCGAAGTGGGTCACGAGCTCCTCGTCGTCTTTGGAGAAGGCGCGGACCTTGCCGTCGGGGGCGAGGGCGTTGATGATCTGTATGACGCCCAGCACGACGCCGTTCTGGGTCTTTAAGGGCACCGTCAGCATGGACGTAGTACGGTAGCCGGAGCGCTCGTCGTACTCGGTGTTATAACTATACGGGGCGCCCTTACGTATGCGGTACACGTCGCGTATGTTCACCAGCTCGCCGGTCATGGCCGCGTAGCCGGAGATGGACTTGTCGTTGATAGGTATAGAGAAATGCGGATAGGC
>CALKWG010000479.1 GCA_938004315.1 uncultured Spirochaetaceae bacterium | reverse complement strand
GGCCAGGATGGCCGCGCGCGGAGCGGACTCCCGTCGGTCGCTGAACGAAACGCCCGCCCCACGGCGGGCGTTTCGCGTTTTTATAAACATTGACTAGGCGCGCGGCCTAGCCTAGGCTATTACTGCATAGAAGGGGGCGCGCCGTGAACGGGATCGAGTTATTAGCCGACGTCGCCTTAAGCCTGCTCGCGCCGGGGGCGTTCGACGAGCGCATCAATACGGCGCTCGAGCGCTTAGGCCGCGGCGCCGGCGTTTCTCGAGCTTATGTCTTCTTAGACAGGCCCGGCGGAGCGTTTACGGACAATACGCATGAGTGGTGCGCAGTCGGCGTGCCTTCCCAGCGTGAAAACCTTCAGGGCATTCCCTATGACGCCATACCATCCTGGCGTAAGCTCTTATCCCAAGACGGCATGATCCTAGCTCCTAAAGTCTTTAGCTTGCCGCCGGATATCCGGGCGGTACTCGATCCGTAGGGCATACGATCCCTCCTAGTCCTGCCGCTCCATCGCGGCGCCGACTTGGTAGGCTTCATAGGCTTCGACCAATGCGATCGCGACCGCCTATGGGACGTCGCCGAGCTCGCGATACTGCGTACCGCCTCCGGCGTACTCTCTACGGTCATCGAACGCGACTTGGAACGGCGCGAGCTCGCCTCTTCGGAGCGCAATTTCCGTAGGCTCGTCGAGACCGTCGACTATATCGTCCTCGTAGCGGACGGCTCAGGGAAGATAGCCTTCTCGAACCCCGCCGCCGCCCGGCGCCTCGGCTATGGGACCGAGGAGCTCGTCGGCATGGAGCTCCTTAGCCTGCACGCTCCCGAATCCCGGGCCGAAGCCGCCGCCCTGCTCGAATCGATGTCGCGTGGCGAGGCCGACGCCTGCCCCCTGCCGCTCCTCAAGAAAGACGGCGGGCTCCTCCCGGTCGAGACGAAGGTCTGGCGCGGCTATTGGGACGGAGCGGAGTGCCTCATCGGCATCAGCGAGGATCGAAGCGCGGAGCAGGAGAGGCTGCGGCTCTTCGGAACCTTGTTCAACAGGAATCCCGCCCCAATGAGCCTGTCCGAGGCGGATTCAGGGCGCATCGTCGACGTGAACGACGCGTTCCTCGCTAAGACGGGCTATGAACGGACGGAGATCCTGGGCCGAACGAGCCTAGAGCTGGGGCTCTTCGCCAAGCCCGAGGAACGCGATTGGGCGCTCAGGCTCCTAAGGCGGGAAGGCTGGCTGGACGGCGTCGAGGTAAGGATTCGGCGCAAGGACGAAGGCTTCGTCATCGGCCGCTTTTCGGGCGGGATCATCGAGATGCACGGGCGTAAGCTACTCTTGACGGTCATGGTCGACGTCACCGAGCAGTCGGAGCTGCGCGATCGGCTCGAGGCTCAACGGCGTACCTTAAGGCAGATCATAGACGGCACGCGCCTGGGCACCTGGGAATGGAACGTCAAGGACGGCCATACCAGCTTCAACGAGCGCTGGGCGGAGATCGTCGGCTACTCGCTCGCCGAGCTCGAGCCGACGACCATCGATACTTGGGCGCGGCTCCTCCATCCCGACGACGCGGCGGAGTCGGAACGGCTCTTAGCCGAGCACTTCGACGGTAAGAGCGACTATTATGAGTTCGAAGGCCGGATGCGGCATAAAGACGGCTCCTATGTCTGGGTCTTGGACCGCGGGAGGGTTACCCTCCGCGACGAGGACGGTTCTCCGCTGATGATGTTCGGGACGCACCAGGACATTACCGAGCGGAAACTGATGGAAGAGCGCATCCGCGAGCTGTCCATCCGCGATCCCCTTACCGGCGCCTATAATCGAAGGCGCCTCTTCGAGGACTTGGGCGTCGCCGCGGCCGACTACGGCCGCAGCTCCCGGCCGTTCTGCGTAGCCATGTTCGACCTGGATCATTTTAAGTCGATAAATGACGTCTTCGGTCATGCCGCGGGCGACGAGGTGCTAAAGGCCTTTGCCGGCTTGGTCAAGGCGATGATACGGCCGTACGACGTCTTCGGACGCTACGGCGGTGAGGAGTTCACGCTACTCATGCCTGCCTGCGATAAGGATCAAGCTGAGGCGGCCTTGGGACGCATCCTCGACGCGGTTCGCGCGCTCGCCATCCCTTTCGGGCAAAGTTCGATGCGCTTCACCGCGAGCTGCGGCTATATGATCTCTACCGAGCTGGAGCAGAACGCGATCGTTCCTGACGCGGCCATCGCGCTCGCCGACGGCCGCCTGCTCGAGGCTAAGCGTAGCGGGCGTGATCGTCTCATAGGCCCGGGTTGGACCCGCGGTATATATGACGCGAGGTCCTATGCCGGAGATCATCGATCGCTTCGCGCGCCTCGTAAAGCTCGTAGCCTCGGGCCTTCCCCTCCGAGCCTTGTACGACGAGTTCCATCGCGTTATCGCCGAGACCATGGAACGCGTGGAGTTGTATTCGCGCCTGAGTTAAGGGGTCT
>CALKWG010000478.1 GCA_938004315.1 uncultured Spirochaetaceae bacterium | reverse complement strand
CGTCGATACCCTCCGCGAGGCCGTCGGCAAGCACGGCATGCGCCTCGAGGATGCCCTGCCCGCGATTACGCAGAGCCCCGCCAAGGCCTTGAAGCTGGGCCGCAAGGGTCGCGTCGAGCTAGGAATGGACGGCGACATCGTCATACTGGACCAAGAATTACGCCCGCGCACCGTGATCGCCCGCGGCCGCGTCATGGTTCGCGAAGGCCAGGTCGAGATAGCCGGCACCTTCGAGGGCGAGGGCCGGTGACGAGCGTCGCCCTGGTCGCCGGCGGCGAGCGCACGGCCCGCGCGCTCAAGGCCCAGCTGGCCGAGTTCGTCGGCTCGCGGGCCGACCTCCGCGCGTATTGGGTGACCGAAGGCCTCTCGTCGCCGGTGGACGCCGAGCTCATCGTGCTCTCCAGCGAGCTCGTACGCGACGAGCTTGTGGAGCTGGGCTTCCTCCCGCCGGGCGCCGAGCCCATCGTGGCCAGGCGCATCGTCGACTGCGACCGCCTGGAGGAAGTCGTCGCCCTGCCGCCGGGCACCAAGGCGCTCTTCGTCAACGACCGGGCGGAGACCGCCCGCGACTGCGTAGACAGCCTCCTCGACTTAGGCCTGGACGCCGTGGCCTGGCTGCCCTGGCACCCCGGCCTTGAGCCGGCGCCGCCTGAGTACCGCGTCGCGGTGGTGGCCGGCGAGCCCGAGCTCGTGCCGACGGGCGCGGACCAAGTCATCGACATAGGCGTACGAATCTACGACTTCGGCACCATAGCCGAGATACTCGGGCGCCTGGGCATCACCAACGTGGAGCTCGGCCAGTACTCGCGCCGCTATCTGGCCAAGATCGTCAGCCTGGCCCGCCGCCTGGCGCGCTCCAACGAGGAGGCGCGGCGCCTGTCCGGGCACCTGGGCTCAGTCATCGACAGCCTCCGGCACGGCATACTCGTCTACGACGAGGGCGGGCGCATCTCGGTCTGCAACGAGGAGCTCCGCGAGCTCTTAGCCCTGCGCGGCCCCTCGCCGGTGGGCGGCGGCCTGGCCGCGGCCGTGCGGCAGAAGGAGCTCCTGGAGTTCCTGGAATGCCGCTGCGGCGAGGACGAGGCGGTCTTCAAGCTGCCCTCGGGGCCCGTGGTGGTCCGCCGCTTCGACCTAGGCGGCGGCGGGCACACCGTGGCCGTCTTCCGCGGCGAAGGCGACGAGGCGGCGGAGGCCGCGCGCCTGGGCCGCGAGTACCGTCGGCGCGGCCACGTCGCGAAGTGGACCATGGACGATATCATAGGCGAGTCGGAGCCCCTGCGGCGCGCCAAGCGCATCGCCGAGCGCCTGGCCGCCACCGACCTGTCCATCCTGATCAACGGCGAGAGCGGCACGGGCAAGGAGCTCTTCGCCTCCGCCATCCACGCCGCGAGCGCCCGCGCCGCCGGCCCCTTCCTGGCGGTGGACTTAGGCGCGCTCTCCGACGACCTCATCGAGAGCGAGCTCTTCGGCTACGAGGAGGGCGCTTTTACCGGGGCCAGGAAGGGCGGCAAGGCCGGCCTATTCGAGCTAGCCGACGGCGGTACGCTCTTCCTCGACGAGATCGGCAATATCTCGGCCAAGGTGCAGACCCGACTACTCCGCGCTCTTCAAGAAAAGGAGATCATGCGCGTCGGCGGCGCCGACATCAAGCGCGTGGACGTGCGCATCATAGCCGCCACCAAGGAGGACCTCCTTGAGAAGGCCCGGCGCGGTAGCTTCCGCGAAGACCTCTACTTCCGCCTGAAGATGGGGTGGATACGCATCCCGTCCCTTCGCGAGCGCCCGCAGGACATAGCCGCCTTAGTCCGCCGCATCCTGTCGCTGGAGGGCTGCCGCGACGTCTACGTAGCGCCCGAGGTCCTGGACGCCCTAGCCGCGCGCGACTGGCCGGGCAACGTGCGCGAGTTACGGAACGCCCTCACCTACATGCTGGCCGTCCGCGAAGGCTCGCGCCTGACGGCCGCCGACCTGCCCGAACCCGCCTACTTCGAGAGCGGGAGCCCGGGCCTATACCGGACCGCGCCGTATACGCCGTCCGGCGGCGCGGGCAAGCGGAAATCGCCCTTCGGGCGGGCCTTCGCGCCCGGCTCGGCCTTCGCGTCCGGCGACTCGGCGCTCCGCGTCGAAGCGGTCGACGGAGCCCCGGAGGCCTGCGAAGGCGAGGAGCTCGACGAGGCGGAGCGCTACGCCTTGCTCATCATAGCCGAGTACGAAAGCCGCGGCGGCAGCGCCGGGCGGCAGACCGTGGCCGAGCGAGCCAAGGCCGAAGGGCTGCTCTTGGGTCCGGGGAGCGCCCGAGCGGCCATCGAACGCCTGGCCGTCCGCGGCTACGTCGAGTCCAACCGCGGCCGCGGCGGTACGCGCCTGACGCCCCTCGGTAAGCGTTTAGTCCGCCTACTCTAGTTATGGCTATTATTGGCCTTTTATGGCGCCTTTTGCCATTTTAATCCATTTATCAAGGAACTCTCCATGCAAACGGGAAGCTTAATCATAGCCGGCGGCGCGCTCGCCGCCCACGAAGACGAGGTCTTCGCACGCTTCATCCTGCGCTCAGGCGGCGCCGATAAGCGCTTCGCCGTCCTCCCGGCAGCCACCGCCGAGCCCGAGCGAGCCGTCGCGCGCGCGCGCGCGGCCCTGGGCCGGCTCGGGGTAGCCTCCGAACACGTCGCCGCCCTGGAAGTCTCCGAGGCCATGCCCGGCTGGGAGCGCGGGGCCTGGGCGCCCCATAATCTCGACGCGCTCGGGGCGGCCGACGGCCTCTGGATATCGGGCGGCGACCAGAACGCTATCATGCGCCTCCTTTTCGGCCCCGACGGCGCCGAGTCGCCGCTTCTAGCGCGTATACGCGAGCGCCTAGCCCTCGGCATGGCCATAGGCGGCACCAGCGCCGGCGCCGCCGTAATGAGCGACCCCATGATCGGCGGGGGCACCAGCTTCGGCGCCCTAAGCCTCCCCAAGGCCGACGGCCCGGGCGCCTCCGAGATCGAGCGGGCGCTCTGGACCTGCCCGGGCCTGGGTTTCTACCCCTTCGCCATCGTCGACCAGCATTTCGACGCCCGAGCCCGCCTCGGTAGGCTCATCCGGGCCGTCTTTGACGACCCTAAGGGCCGCAAGCTCGGCATCGGCGTCGCCGAGGACAGCGCGCTCGACGCCGACGCCTTAAACGGCGGCTTCGAAGTCATCGGCGCGGCCGGCGCCTACGTCGTGGACGCCTCCGAGGCGACCGAGACGGCGATGCCGAGCGGCCGGGGCGAAGCTCCCGCCGGCGCCGGCCGCGCCGCCATACGCGGCGTCAGGCTGCATTACCTCCTGCCCGGCGACCGCTGGGACGCCGCGGCGCGCCGGCCGCGCTTCGAAGGCAAGCGTGCCCTAGCCGAGCTCAGGCCCGCCTTCGCCCTCCCCGACCCGATCGCCTCGGGTCCCCTCTCGCCCTACGGCGACCTAGCCCGCTTCGTCGGGCGCCTGCTCTTCGACAACGACGAGGCGGCCTTACGGCGCGACGAGGCGGGTCGGCCCTATGTCCGCGGCTACCTCATCGAGGAGCTGGACGGGCGGCCTTTCGCCTGGGAGCTCCGCTTCGCCAAAGCCCCGGGAGGCCAAGGCGCCTATCTGGCGGAGGATGAGCGCGTCGCCTTCGCCGACGCCGTCGTGGACCTTATACCGGTCAGCATAAATCTTTAGCGCCGGTCGATTATTCAAGCAACCTGGTACGGCTTTTGCATAGTAGTTCAAGAGCGGCCTCGGCTGAGGAAACGACGGCCCGCCGCCGCCACTGCATGGGAACCTTAAGGAGGCGATATTCCATGAAACGCATTACCTTCGTAGGCGTAGCGGCTTTAGCCGCGCTGGCCATCGGGGCCTTGGCCTCGTGCGGCGGGGCTCGCAAGACCGTCGACCGCTACGCGACCACCTACACCACCGAGGCGAAGACCCTCAACTACTTCTTGCTCCTGGACTCCACCTCGCAGCGCGTGGCGGCCAATACCCAGGACGGGCTCGTCGAGAACGACCGCTTCGGCCGCTTCGTCCCCTCGCTGGCCGAATCCTGGACGCACAGCGCCGACTATAAAGAGTGGACCTTCAAGCTCCGCAAGGGCGCGAAGTGGGTGGACCATACGGGCAAGCCCACGCAGTGGGAAGTGACCGCCGACGACTTCGTCGAGGGCCTGCGCTACGTCGCCGACCCTAAGAACGGCATCCGTAACGTCTCTACTATCCGCCGCGTCATAGCCGGCCTCAATAACTATTATTACGACCTCTTGGACATCGACGACGGCAAGGATATCGGCAAGACCCGCGACGAGGTCATGGCCGCCTTCGAGAAGGACGTCGGCGTCTCGGCGCCCGACCAGTACACGGTGAGCTATCGCCTCGCGGCGCCGACCCCGTATTTCCTCTCTTACCTCGTCACCGAGCTCTTCTTCCCCGTGGAGAAGGCCTTCATGGACCAGGTCGGCAAGGAGAATTTCGGCACCGCCAAAGAGCGCCTCCTCTATTCCGGCGCCTACTACCTGGCCGACTGGCAGCGCGACAAGCAGATCGTGCTCCAGAGGAACGACCAGTATTGGGACAAGGCCAACGCGCTCGTGGCTACGATCAGCATGCAGAAAGTCGCCGACCCCACGGTCAGCGTCCAGATGTTCACCCGCGGCGAGCTGTCGGCGACCGGCCTGCAGGCCGACAAGGTCAAGGCCCTCGAGGGCGGCCAGTGGGCCAAATTCGTCTTCCCGGCCGAGACCTCCAGCGTCACCTACTGGTTCATCCCCAACTTCACGAGCGATAACCCCGAGTTCAAGGCCTTCGTGAATAACGAGAATTTCCGCAAGGCCCTGTACCACGGCATCGACCGCGTGAAGCTCCTCGAGCTCTACGACCCCTACCGCCCCGCCAGCCTCCTACGGAACACCGTCGTGCCCGAGGAAGTCATCTTCGACGAGAAGGGGACCGACTATACCGACTACCCCGCCGTCAAGGAGCTCAAGGCCCGCGGCAATTACTACGACCCGGCCAAGGCCCGCGAGTACTTCGCCAAGGCCGTCGCCGAGCTGACCGACGGCGCCGGGACCATCGAGGGCGTCGCCCCGGCTACCGTGAACATGAAGCCGATAGGCGAATTCGCCGTGGACGGCAAGCTGCCCCTGCAGCTCCTCTACGTCCATAGCACCGATAGCACCGACACCAAGCTCGCCCTGCTCTTCCAGGCCATGATCAAGGACGTCTTCGGCGCGCAGAACGTCGAGGTAATCCTGGGTACCTACGTCGACGACAAGTTCAACGACGTGGTGAAGCCGCGCCGCTTCGACCTTACCTACGACAGCTTCCGCTTCGGCTTCGCCGACCCCGTAGCCCAGCTCGGCCGGCTCGTGACCCGCGGCGGCGTCAACGACGGCGAATGGTCCGACCCCGAGTTCGACGCCCTGGTCAAGCAGGCCGAGGCCGAGAACGAGCTGTCCAAGCGCTACCAGCTCTTCTCCCAGGCCGAGCGGCTCTTCCTGGACCGCGCCTACGTCCTGCCCTTCCAGATGGGCGGCGGAGCGTATACCATGACCAAGGCCGTGCCCTTCACCTACCCGCGCGGCGGCTTCGGCACGACCCGCTTCAAGTACAAGGGCATGATCGTAGAGTCCGAGCCGGTCACGGCCGAGCGCTACGAGCGGCTCAAGTCCGAGTTCTATAAAGAGCTCGAGGCGATGAAGAAATAATGCGTAACCGGTCGCGGCCGCGCCGCCGCGACCCGTCCTTAAAGACGGCCGCCCGCCAGCCGGGCGGCCGATCCGTCGACGAATCCTTAAGCACACGAGGCGGCCAGGACCCGATATATCCTAAAGCGTTTCGCGCAGTCGCTCGTCACGGTGGCCATGGTGCTGCTGGCGGTCTTCATGCTCCTGCAGCTCATGCCCAAGACCGGCTACTTCACCCGCGACGACTACATCAACATGGACGAGGCGGCCAGGACCGCGTACCTGCGCAGCCTGGGCGTGCTCGACGGCCCCCTCGTCCAGTTCGGACGCTTCGTCGCCGGCGCCGCCCGCGGCGACCTGGGGCGCTCGATCACCGTCTACCCGCGGACCCCCATAACGGAGATCATCGCGCAGAAGGTACCGTACAGCCTCTGGTTCGGCCTCGCCGGCATAGGCATATCGATGAGCCTCGGGCTCTGGCTCGGGGTCGCCATGGCCCGCTACAAGGACGGCCTCGTCGACGGCCTGGGCACCGCCTACGTCGTGCTCGTCCGCGCCGTCCCGAGCCTCATCTACCTGTTCTTCATACAGATCGGCGTCTCGGCCCTCCTCGGCCTGCCGATGGTATTCTACGAGGACCGCCCCGAATCCTGGATACTCCCGGGCATCTCCATGTCGCTCTCCGGGCTGGCCTGGTACGCCATTTGGCTCAGGCGCTTCATGGTCGACGAAGAGAATAAAGATTAT
>CALKWG010000477.1 GCA_938004315.1 uncultured Spirochaetaceae bacterium | reverse complement strand
ATACGATATCGTATTCGGTGACTGGATTTCAGACGTGTGCTCTTCCGATCTCCATCTCGGCGAACGCCAACCGCGCCTCGCCGAGCTAACCGACTACGGCGTGACCGTCGCCAGCCTGAGCAAGGCCTGGGCCGCCCCCGGGCTCAGGATTGGCTGGGCGCTCGGCCGCCCCGAAGTCTTGGCGCCCGCGCGCCTGGTGCACAACTACATGAACACCGCGCCGGCCCGGCCGTCCCAAGTAGCCGCCGAAGCCTTGATCCGCGCCTCGGCCCAGGTCCTTCCCGCCTCGCGCGCCGCGCTGGCCCTGCGCTGGGAGCGTTTCAGATCGGCCGCTGAACGCTACCTGGGCCTAAGCCCCAAGGCGCCGGCCGGCGGTTTTTACGCCTGGCTACGCCTACCGAGCGGCGCTGAGTCCGATCCGCCGGCGTTCTGCCTCCGCGTCCGCGACGAGGGCCGCGTCATCGTCGTCCCGGGCCTGGCCTTCGGCGAGGCGGGCCGGGCCTACGCGCGCCTGTCATTCGCCGGGGCGCCCGACGAGATCGAAGAGGCTATGCGTAGGCTCGGTCCGTTCTGGAGGAAGTCATGAAACTCTTCTCCATCGACGAGGAGAGGCTCACCAAGGCCGCCGAGGGCGGGACGCCCTGCTTCGTCTATGACCTCGCGCTAGCCAGGTCGCGTTTTATCGCACTGCGCGCGGCCTTGCCGCCCCGCGTCGAGCTCGCTTATGCGGTCAAGGCGAACCCCGGCCTCCCGCTCCTGCGAAGCTTCGCCGAGCTCAGCGCCGGCTTCGACTGCGCGTCGGCCGGCGAGCTCGCCCTCGTCGCCGAGGCCCGCGTCGGCGCGAAGGCGTCCGCCGAGAGACACGGCGGCCGCGTCCCCGGGCGCCTCGTCTTCGCCGGCCCCGCTAAGAGCCTCGGGGACCTCAAGGCCGCCCTGGCCGCCGGCGCGCGCATCCAAGTCGACGGCCTCGAGGACCTCGAACGCCTCGACGCATTGCTCGCCGATCGAACAGAGGAGCTACCGGTCAACGTCCGCGTCCATCCCCAGGGCGGGATTTCGGAGGCCAATCGCATCATCGGCGGCGCTGGCCCTTCGGCCTTCGGCGTGGACGAGGAGTCGCTCGACGGATTCATAAACGTAGCCGCCCGCTATCCGCGCGCCCGGCTCGCCGGGCTACAGGTCTTCGCCGCGTCTAACGAACGCTCCGCCCAGGCTCTCCTCTCGAACCACGCCGCCGCGCTCCGCATCGGCAAGCGGCTGCAGGAGGCGCTCGGCTACGAGCTCGACCTCATCGACCTCGGCGGAGGCCTGGGCATCCCCTACGCCGAAGACGAGGAGGAGCTCGACCTAACGGCCCTAGGCTCGGGCCTGAACGAACTCCTCGCCGATAACCCTTGGTTCACGGGCCGACTATTCTTGGAGCCCGGGCGCTGGCTCGCCGGGCCCTGCGGGACCTACCTATGCCGGGTCGTCCGGCTCAAGGAGAGCCGCGGCGTCGCCTTCGCCCTGCCTGAAGGCGGCATTAACCCCCTCCTCCGCCCCCTCCTCACCGGCCAGCCCTTCCCCGTCA
>CALKWG010000476.1 GCA_938004315.1 uncultured Spirochaetaceae bacterium | reverse complement strand
CCGCCCCGAGCCGCCCGAGCTCCCGGCGGCGAGGGCCTTCCAAAGCCCATCGGGCGGCGGCCGCGCCGGCCCGCTCGCCGGACTCCGAGACGTAGTCGGCCAGGTCGTGGACATGGACGGCGTTGCCGCAGGCGAAGACGCCGTCGACGAGCGTGTGCATATCCTGATCGACCTTCGGCCCCTTCGTGGCCGGGTCGAGCGGGACGCCGAGAGCGAGGGCGACTTCGTTCTCGGGGATGAGCCCCACCGACAGCACGAGGGCGTCGCAGGCGATCTCCCGCTCGGAGCCGGCTACGGGCCGCATGCGGGCATCCACCGCGGCGGCGACGACGCCCTCCACCCGCCGCCTGCCATGCACGGCGGTCACGGTCGACGAAAGCGTGAGCGCTATGCCGTAATCTTCCAGGCATTGCCTAAGGTTCCGCGAGAGGCCCGAGGGCTCGGGCTTGGCCTCGAGGACGCCCACGACCTCCGCCCCCTCGAGCGTGAGCCGCCTGGCCATGATGAGGCCGATGTCCCCGGAGCCCAGGATGAGGACGCGCCGACCGGGCAGGCAGCCTTGCACGTTGACGAAATATTGCGCTAAGCCCGCGGTATAGATCCCGGCGGGCCTGTCGCCGTGGATGAAAACCTGCCGGTCGGTCCGCTCGCGGCAACCGGTGGCCAGCACGAGCGACGCGGCGCGTATCCTGTCTACCCCGACGCGGCTTACGCACTCAAGCTCGAAGCCGCCCTCGACCCGGCGCGCGCCGGCCAGGTAGGCCTCGAGGAGCTCGCCGGCCCCCGAGGCGCGGAAGGCGTCCGCCTCCCTCGCGGCGTACTCGGGCCCCGTGAGCGCGGCCTTATGGCGAAGGACGCCGAAACCGTCGTGCACGCATTGCTTGAGTATCCCGCCTAAGCGCTCCTCGCGTTCGATGAGGAGGACCTTCGCCCCGGCCAGGGCCGCCGCCCGGGCCGCCGCGAGCCCCGCCGGGCCGCCGCCTAAGACCGCGACCTCGGTCGCCCGTTCCCGTATCATCGCCCGCCGCCTTCCCCGCGCGCCGACGGCGATCCCGACCTTGATCCCGACGACGGCGCGCCGGCCTGCCGGGCGCGGGGGGCCGGCCTCAGCGGCCCGGCGAGCAGGCGAGAGCCGGGGCCCTTCTTGTCGAGCTCGTACAGCCGGAGCTCCGTCTCCGCCGCCATAAGCTCCATGACGCGCGGCGTACAGAAGCCGCCGTGGCAACGCCCCATACCCGCCCGCGTGCGCCGCTTAACCGCATCCAAATCCCTGACCGGCAAGGGACCGCGGAGCGCGTCGCGGACCTCGCCCTCGGTCACGCCCTCGCAGCGGCAGATCACCCGGCCGTAGGCCGGATCGCGGGCTATCCAGGCGGCCCGCTCCTCGAGGCTAAGGCGCGCCTGGGCTCGGTCGGCCGCCCGATGCGGCCGCCAATCCGCCCGCGGACGGACGGCCTTATAGCCGCCGACGATCTCCAAGGCCATGGACGCTAGGTCCTGGGCTATGGCCGGGGCGGAGGCCAGGCCGGGCGACTGGATGCCGGCGGCATGAGCCAGGTTGGCTACGCGTTCGCTGCGCTCTACGATGAAGTCTTCCTCGTAAGTACAGGGGCGGACGCCGGCGAAATACGTTATGACCTGCGACATGGAAAGCTTAAGGTTGAGCGCCAAGCGCCTCTCGAGCTCGCGGAGCTCGGCCGGGTCGGTCGCGTAGTCCTCCCGCCCGGGTAGCTCGCGGGCGGTCGGCCCGACTAGCACGTTGCCCTCCGGCGTGACGACGAGGCCGCCGCCTTTGGTCTTTTCCCTGACCTGTAATAGGCTCGGCATGCTGACGATATGGCGCAGGAACTCGCCGGCGCGCGCGTCCAGGATCAGGTCGGAGCCGCGGCGCTGGTGCAGGCTGAAGAAGCGGTCGCCCGCCATGGCGGCCACGGCGTCGGCCCAGTTCCCCGCCGCGTTGATCACCGCCCCGACGCGCACGTCGCCGGCTGAGGTACGGAGCTTGGCGATGCGGCCCCCCTCGAGCTCCATACCCCGGACCAGGCAGCCTAAGGCCGCCGTGGTCCCGTTCGCTACCGCGTTCTCCGCCAAGGCGACGGTCGCCTTGTACGGCGAGAGGACGCCGGCGCTCGGCAGGAAGAAAGCGCCGCGCTGCTCCGGGCAGGCGTGGGGCTCCTCGGCCCTGACGCGGGAGCGGCTCCAATACTCCCAACCGTCCACGCCGTTCCCTTTGGCCCGCGCCGCCATAAGCGGATAGGCGGTCGCGCTCGCCCTGCCGCGGAAGAGGACGAGGCTTCCCGGCCGCTTGAACTCGATGCCGAGCTCGCGGCAGAGCGGCTCCCAAAGCCTGTTCCCACGCACGTTATAGGCGGCCTTCTTGCTGCCGGGCTTGGCGGCGAAGCCGTCATGGATCATGCCGTCGTTACGGCCGGAGGTATGGGTCGCCAGGTCATACTCCTTTTCGATGAGGACGACGCTTAGGTTCCAACGGCTCAGCTCCCGTGCGGTAGCGGCGCCAACGACGCCGCCGCCGATGATCGCCACGTCGAAGAACGCCCCTTCCA
>CALKWG010000475.1 GCA_938004315.1 uncultured Spirochaetaceae bacterium | reverse complement strand
AGGCGCGCGGCACGGCGCGCATGGCCACGAGGTTATTCGCCGGGTCGCGCCATGGGCCGGCGATGAGCCAATCCGCGGCTAAAATTGAGGCCTGCGAAACGAGGAAACTCGTAAGGAGCACGTCGGCCCCGGCGAAGCGGCGGCCGAGGGCGCTCGGGGCGCCGACCGCCGCCCCGGCGAGGGCCCCGAAGGCGAGGGCGATGAACAGGCCGCCTAAGCCCGGCGACGCAAGCGCCCCGGCGAAGGCCGCCGCGACGGCCCCCGCGTACACTTGGCCCTCGCCGCCGAGGCTGAAATGCCCCGACCGATAGGCGACGAGCACGCCGAGGGCGGCGACGGCCAGGTAGGCGGCGACCTCGGCCATGGCCGAAACCATCACCGACGACCTGAAGGGCGATAGGTAAAATGCCCGTAAGGTCGCCGCCGCGTCGCTCGATGCGATAGCGGCGAACAGGCCCACGAGGAGCGAGGCTAAGCCCAGCGACAGGGCGAGGCGTCGTAGCGGCTCGACGAAGCGCGAAGGGGGCGCCGGCGCCAGGGGTTCGAGCGAGGTCAACGCAGGGCTCCCGTCAGGTGCCCGGCTAGGCTCCCCTCGTTTAGGCTCTCGGGCTTGAGCTCGGCCAGGCGCCCACGATACAGGGCGAACGAACGATCGGCCAGCTCGGCCAGGTCGTCCGGATCCTGTGTCAGGAGGAGGACCGCGCTGCCGCCGGCCCGTAGCTCGGCTAAGCGCCGCATCACGAGGGAGCGGCCGCCGGGATCCAGGCCCTGGGCCGGGTTGCAGGCCAGTACGAGCTTCGGTTCGCCGTCGAGCTCGCGCGCCAGGACCAAACGCTGACGATTCCCTCCCGACAGGGCCTCGGCGGGGCCGGATAGCCGACCGCGCAAGCCGACGCCGTCCGCCAGCGCGCGGGCCTCGGCGCGCGGCCGCCGTTTCGACGCATATGAAAGGGGCGTATATGAATAGAGGCGTTTGGCCAAAAGGCTATCCTCCACGGCCGACCTCATCGACAGGGCCCGGGACTCCCGCTCGGTGGGCAGGTAAGCCATGGCCTTCTGATAAAGCTCGTGCGGAGGCCAAGCGGCCAGATCCCGCCCGAGCAGGAGCGCGGTCCCCGGCGCGGCGGGACGCAGGCCGGAGGCGAGCTCCTCGAGCGCGTCTAGGTAGTTCCCCGCGAGGGCGACGACGCCGACCGCTTCGCCCGAGCGCACGCAGAGGTCCACGGCCAGGTCGGGGCCGAGGCGGGCGCCGCGCAGTTCCAGGACCGGTTCGCCGGGCTTCGTCTCGCCTCGCCTATCGGCGCGGCAGGCACCGGTCGGGATGATCAGCTCCGCCAGCGAACATTCGTCCAGGCTGGCCGCGTCGACGCTGGCTACGGAGCGGCCGTTACGCAATACGCTCACCCGATCGGCCAGGTCGAGGATCTCCTTAGCGCGGTGGGAGATATAGACGACGCCGGCCCCGGCGGCCTTAAGCCTGCCTATAAGGGCGAAGAGGGCGCGGGCCTCCTCCTCGCTGAGGATGCTCGTAGGCTCGTCCAGGATGAGTACGTCGGCGCCGCGGGCCATAGCCCTGAGGATCTCGGCTTCCCGCCGCTCGGCCGGGCCGAGCGAGGCGACGACGGCGCGAGGGTCGACCGCGAAGCCGTAGCGATCGGCTAGCATGGCCGCGTCGTACTCGGCCTTGCGCCGGTCGAAGAAGGCGCCGAAGCGGCGGGGCTCGTGACCCAAGGCCAGGTTCTCAGCCACGGTCAGGCCGGGCGCCAGCATCGAATACTGGGGTACGAGCCCTATGCCGGCTCGTTCGGCGTCCCGGTGGCTCCGGAAGGCGGCGGCGCTCCCCCGCACGGCTATAGTCCCCGCGTCGGGGATAAGGAGGCCGCAGGCCACCTTGGCCAGGGTCGACTTGCCCGCGCCGTTCTCGCCGACGAGGGCATGCACTTCGCCGCTCTTTAGGTCGAAGTCCGCGCCGTCGAGGGCGCGGACCGCGTTGGACGAGAAGGACTTGACGATGCCCGACAGGCGAAGGAGCTCCATCCCGTCCAAGATACGCCTAGAAGCTATCGATCGTAAAGGCGGGCTCTCCGGCGGCCAACTTAACGAGCGCAGCTTCGAAGCGCTCGCGCAGGGCCTCTGGCAGGGCGCGGTAGGCCTCGCCGTCCGGATCGAAGCCGATATAGCCGCCGGCGGCGCCGACGACCTCGGCCGTTCCGTAGAGCTCCCGGCCTTCGAGCAAGGCCTTGACCCGTTCATAGACCAGGCGGTCCTGGTCGAGGGTCGCGCAGCCGACCACCGCCTTGGGGCCGAGCTCGTAGCCGCTACCGTCGAACCAGAGCACCGCTTTGCCTAGCTCCGCGGCGCTCGCCACGACGCCCTGGCCGGCGCCGCCGGCTATGGGCAGGATGACCTCGACGCCGGCGTTATAGAGCGAGCGGGCCAACTCGGCGGCGCGGTTGGCGTCGTACCAGTTGCCCACCTCGCGATACTCCAACCTGAAGGCCGGATCGACGGCTTTGAGGCCCGCCTCGAAGCCCGGCTGGATAAGCCGATCCAGGGTCGGATAGCGCTGGGCCGCCACGAGGCCGGCGACGGGGGCGCCCGAGGGCCGGCGGTCCTTGGTTACCAAGCCGGCCAGATAGCCGGCCACGTAGCCTTGCTCGAGCTGGTTATAGAGCACCGTATGGATAGACGCGTGGCCGGATAGGTACGCGTCCGCTATGAAGAAGCGCTGGGCCGGGAAATCGGCCGCTACCTTGGCGGCGAGCTCGGGTAGGGCCGGGTTGGAGCTGACGATAAGGCCGAATTCGCCGCTCGCGGCGATGTCCCTAAGCTTATCGAGCCAGGCGGACTGGTCGAAGCCGCCCTCTATGACCTTGACCTTGGCGCCGCTCAGCTGGGCCGCGGCGCGCTCGGCGCCGGATACGAGCTGTTCGTAGATGGGGCTCCCCGAGGCGACGCCGGGCACGAACACGGCGACCGACAGGGCGTTGGCCGGCCGCGCGGAGGCGGAAGCCTCGGGCTTGGCGCACGCGGCGAGCGCCAGGGCGGCCGTAAAGACGACGGCCGCGACGGCCGATATGCGTATCTTCATAAACGATAACCTCCCGCCGTCCGCGCTTCATAGGCGCGCGGCTCGGCTTTTCATCGATTCCGATGGCGAGTATACTGAGGCGTACCGGGCGGCGGCCAGCGCAACAATCTGCCGCCTATAAAAGCTTACGTTAAAGGTCAATTCGATGAGCGACGAGGCTACCCACAAGATAGGCGACTTAGCCAGGATGTTCGGCGTGACGACCCGGGCTATTCGATACTACGAAGAACTCGGCCTCTTAGAATCCGACGACCGCGACGGCCCGGAGCATCGCCGATACTCGGAGCGCAACGTCATACGCTTAAAGCGCATACAGCAGCTCAAGGATTACGGCCTGACCCTGGCCGAGATACGGGAGCTCTTCGAACTGGCCCGCCTGGACCGCAGCGGCGCCGCGGTACGCGCCAGCCTCGCCCAGAAATACCGGAGCAGGCTCGAAGAGGCTAAGAAGAGGCGCGAGGCGCTCGACGCGTACATAGACGACCTATCGTGGCATATCGAGCAGCTGGATCGGGTAGAGGACTTCTTCGGCTGCCCGGGCGCCGCCTGCGCCGCCTGCCGCTGGGCGGAGCGCTGCGACGTACGGTCGCTGGTCACCAGGGGGGCCTAGGGTGTATTGCGGCATAGACCTCGGAAGCTCCAGCCTTAAATGCGCCTTGTTCGACGAATCCGGCGCCAGGCTGGGCCTGGGCTGGGCTCCCGTCGGCCTGTATCACGACGCTTCGGGCGCCGCCCTGGCCGATACCGCCGAGTGGGAACGGGCTCTCGGCGAGTCCCTGGCGCAGGCGCTCGCCCAATCCCGAAGTCCCGCGGCCGAAATACGCGCCCTGGCCCTGAGCGGCAACGGCCCTACCCTGGTCGCCTGCGGCGCCGACGGCCGCGCCCTCGGTATGGCCATATCGTGGATGGATAGGCGAGCCGCCCCGCAGGCCGAGCGCATCGGCGCCAAGGTCGGCCGCACGATAGACCCGGCTTTCTACTTGGCCAAGGCCCTAGCCGAGCTCGAGCGACGCCCCGACGCGCCGCCTAGCCTATTCTTCTCAGGCCCCGAGTACCTGGCCCACCGGCTCGGCGCCGAGCCCGTCTCATACCTACCCGACGACTATTATGAACCGTATATTTGGGACCTAAGCGCCGCCGACGCCATGGGCCTAGACCGAGGGCTGTTCCCCCCCTACGTCCGCCCATGTTCGCCCATCGGCGGCGTAAGCCGGGCGGCCGCCGAGCGCTTCGGCTTAAAACCGGGCACGCCGATAGCGGCGGGCTATCCTGACTTCCTGGCCACGCTCGTAGGCAGCGCCTCTATGATACCGGGCATAGTCTGCGACCGCTCGGGCAGCTCCGAGGCCTTGAACCTCTGCGCGCGCGCGCCGTTCAAGGACGGCCGCCTCTTCTCCCTACCCCACGCCGCGTCGGGGCGGTGGAACCTCTCAGGGGGCGTATCGACGAGCGGCAAGGCCCTGGAATGGTTCTCCAAGCTCGCCGGCTACTCGGGCTTAGGCGGGGACAGCCTGTACCAAGACTTCCAGGCGGCAGCCCCGGGCGCCGGGGGCGCCCTCTTCCTCCCGTACCTGGCCGGCGAGCGAGCGCCGCTTTGGGCGCCGGGCCTCCGCGGCGGCTTCGTCGGCATAGGTCTAACGCACGGGCGGCGCGAACTGGCGCGCGCCGCCGTCGAAGGCATCGTCTACGGCCTCAAGCTCGCTTTAAGCGTCATGGCCGAGGGCGACGAAGCGCCCGCGCTCATCCGCTGTACCGGCGGCGCTGCCAGGAACGACGCGCTCTGCCAACTCAAGGCCGACGCCCTCGGCCTAGCCGTCGAGCTGCCCGAAACCCCGGAGGCCGAAACCTTGGGCGACGCCTGCGCCGCCGCCGTCGCCTTGGGCGACTACGCGAGCGTCGCCGAGGCCTCGGCTTCTATGGTACGATGCCGAAGGCGCTTCGAGCCGAGCGCCGAGGCGGCCGCCGTCTATGAAGCGGGCTACGGCCGGTGGCGCCTAGCCTTGGAGAACGCCCTAGCCGCTAAGCCGAGCCTTTAAGGATCGAACATGGAAGCCCTGCCGCCCTCCGTCGGACAAAGCCTCGTCCTCTTCATCATGATGCTCGCCGGCTTCGCCGCCGGGAAGCTGGGCATACTCAAGGGCGAAACCGTCCGCAGCCTATCGCGCTTCCTCTTGGACTTCACCCTGCCCGCCCTCGTGATCATCTCGATGCAGAAACCCTTCAGCCCCGAATTGCGCGACCAGGCCATGCGCGTGCTGGGGCTCTCCGCGGTGGTCTACGGCGCGGCCTTCCCCCTGGCCTACGGCCTGACGGCCCTCTACCGAGGCGCCCCGGCCGCCGAGAGGGGCGTGCATCGCTTCGCCATGTGCTTCTCGAACGTGGGTTTCATGGGCTTCCCGGTAGCGCAATCGGTACTCGGGCGCGAAAGCCTCTTCATGGTATCGGTTTATAACATACCGTTTCAGATCCTAGCCTTCTCCGTGGGCATCGTCCTGATACGCGGCGCCCGCCCGCGAGGCGGAGCCTCCGACGCGCCGAGGGGCTCTGCCCTCTCGCGCCTAGCCGCGGGGGCCAAGGCCTTCATGAACCCGGCGGTCCTGGCCGCGGTCATAGGCTTCGCCCTCTTCCTCCTCTCAATCCGCATCCCCGAGCCCCTGTACTCAGCCATGGAGCTCTTGGGGGAGACGACCACGCCCCTGGCCATGGCGGTAATAGGCGCGGTCCTCGCCGGAAGCAAGCTGGGCAGGGTCTTCGCAAACCCGCGCATCTGGCTCACGACCGCGTATCGGCTCGCCCTGCACCCGCTCATCGTCTACGGCCTGGCCGCCGCCTTCGGCCTTGAGGGCCTCGAGCTCGCCGTGCCCGTCCTCATCGCCGCGATGCCCGTCGCGGC
>CALKWG010000474.1 GCA_938004315.1 uncultured Spirochaetaceae bacterium | reverse complement strand
TCGTATTCGGTGACTGGAGTTCAGACGTGTGCTCTTCCGATCTCCTGGGCCTGGAGGCCCTCGAGCGCGAGGGCGCCGAGGCCATGAGCCTACGGGCCTTGGCCGAGGCGGCGGGCGTGTCGAAGGCGGCGCCGTACCGGCATTTTAAGGACAAGGACCATTTCCTGGGGGCGTTGGCCGACGAAGGCTTTAAGAGGCTGTACGCCGAGTTGGACGCGACGCGGCGCGGCGGCGAGGGCACGGTCGAGGGGATGGGCTTAGTCTATATGCGCTTCGCGGTCCGGACCCCGGCGCTCTACCGACTCATGAGCTCCTCCCTGCTCTGCCGCGTACCCGACGAGTCGCTGGTCTGGGCGCGGCGCTCGCTGATGCTCCTGGCCAAGACCCTGGCGGGCGTGACGGGCCGGGACGCCGGCCGTTCCGGCCCCGAGCCCGGCGTCCCGGCCGGCGCTGACCTGGACGAGACGGCGGCGGCCTGGGCCTATATCCACGGCCTGTCGCTCATACGCATAGACCGGCTGTATCCCGACTATTTACCGGAGCCCGACTGGGAGCGCCTGGCCCGGGCGATCCCCCGCCTCGGGCGCGCCGAACCCAACCGTGAGCCTCCCCGAGTCCAGGCCCGCGGCCGGGGGCGTTAAGGCGCCCGTAGGCGACGCGCGAGGGATCGCAGCGCGTAGCCCGGAGCCCCGGTAAGCCCGCGCCGCGTAGCGGCGGCCGGGCGGCGGGAGCCGACCGGCCCCGAGAGCCGGGCGCGCGGGGGCGAGGACTACGCGCGGAGAGCCCGGTCGGCCCCGCGGACCTTCGCTCGCGGCTACCCGCGCCGTAGGTTCCGCCCGCCGGCGACCTCGCCGGTCCCAGGGCGGGGCCGACGCGCCCCGAAGCCCTTAAAAAGGCCCGCCGAGGCCCTTCCAATTTAGCGCGGCATTTTACATACTGATACTATGAACGCGAAGAAGCTTACCAAGATCGTGGCGACGATTTCGGACCGCAACTGCGAGCCGGAATTCCTTAAGCAGCTATTCGAAGCGGGCGTCAACGTGGTGCGGCTCAATACGGCGCACCAGGGCCCCGAGGAGTCGGCCAAGGTGGTGGCCAACGTGCGGAAGGTCTCCGACACGACAGGCATTCTGGTGGACACCAAGGGGCCGGAGGTGCGGGTGCGCGACCTGGAGGAGCCCCTGGAGCTCAAGGCCGGCGAGACGGTGACGATCCCCAAGGTGGACGAGGTCCGCAAGGGCTTTAACGTATCGTACGCGGGCTTTACGGCCGAGGTGCCCATAGGCTCGCGCATCCTGATGGACGACGGCGGCATCGAGATCCTGGTCAAGAACGCGGCGAACGGGATGCTGCTCTGCGAGGTGCAGAACGACGGGGTCCTGAAGAACCGCAAGAACGTGAACGTGCCGAACGTGGGGCTCCGGGTGCCTTCGCTCTCCGAGAAGGACAGGCTGTTCCTCAAATTCGTGGCGGATAACGATATAGACTTCGTGGCCCACTCCTTCGTGCGCAACAAGGAGGACGTGCAGGAGGTGCGGCGCATCCTGGACTCGCATGGCTCCAAGGCCAAGATCATAGCCAAGATCGAGAACGGCCAGGGCGTGACCAACCTGCCGGAGATCCTGGACTTCGCCGACGGGGTGATGGTGGCGCGCGGTGACCTGGGCGTAGAGATACCCCTGGAGCGCATTCCCGGCATCCAGAAACATATCATCCACGCCTGCGTGAAGAAGGGTAAGCCGGTGATCACGGCGACGCAGATGCTGCACACGATGATAGAGAACCCGCGGCCGACCCGCGCCGAGGTCTCCGACGTGGCCAACGCGGTCTTCGACGGTACGGACGCGCTCATGCTCTCCGGCGAGACGGCCCAGGGCAAGTACCCTCTGGAGGCCGTGAAGACCATGGCCAAGATAGCCTTGCAGGCGGAGAGCCAGAAGCCGCGTGCCGAGGCCGTGGAGAGCGAGGCGACTTTTAACCAGGTGCGGAACTACCTGGCCCGGGGCGCGGCGATGAGCGCGATCCGGCTGCCGGTAAAGGCGATCATCGCGGACACGGAGTCGGGCCGCATAGCCAGGCTGATATCGAGCTACCGCAGCCACGTGCCGGTCTACGCCTTCAGCCCGCAGCCCTCTACGGTGCGCTCCCTGAGCCTGTCGTACGGGGTGTTCTCCGAGCTGTCCAAGGGCTTCTCCAGCACGGACCAGCTGGTCTCGGGATCCTTGCAGTCCCTGGTGGACCGCAAGCTCATCGAGAGCAACGACCTGGTAGTGATCATAGGCGGGACGCCGGGGCAGAGCGACACGACCAACTTCCTGGAGATCAACACCGCCGCCTCCTGCCTGGGTCGATAAGCCTGCGCCCGCGGGTTCCCGACGCCGATACTCTAAGCGGAGGTGGTCGATGGGCCAGATGAAGCGTACTTGGAGAGGCGCGGCGGCGCTCGCCTTCGCCGCCTTCGTTGCCCTCGGCGGAGCCTCTGCCTGGGCGCAATCCGCCGGGAGCGCGGCGCCTGCGGCTGTAGCGGAGGGCGAGGGCGTCGTCCTACGCCACCTGTTCAGACCCGGCGAGCGCTACCGCGTGCTCTCCACCGTGGACGAGGACGTCTATATCAACCGCCGCTACTCCCACTCCGCCCAGATCTTCAACCGCATAGCCTTCACCGTGGAGGAGCGGCGCGACGACGGCGCCGGGCTCCTGTCGGGCACCTTCTCGACGAGCACGCGCTATGCCGGCGGGGCTTCCTACGTGGTGGACAAGCTCTATGAGTCGCACTATTGGCAGCGGCCCGACGGCCGATATGAGATAGGCCCCGAGTACTTCATGCCGGTCGTCAGGCACGTGCCGAGCTTCCCCGAGCGCGCGCTCAAGCCGGGCGACACCTGGACGGCCCCGGGCGAGGAGAAGCACGACTTCCGCGAGGGTTTCGGCATCGCCGAGCCCTACGTCTTCCCCATCGAGGTGCGCTACGAGTATAGGGGCGACGCCTCGTATAAGGGGCGGGTCGTGCGGCTCATCAGTGCCGCCTATACGGTGTTCCTGCGGCCCGCGCCCCCCCGCGGCCCGGCCAACTACTACCCGCTGCAGATTGCGGGTTACTCCGAGCAGCTGCTCTACTGGGACGCCGAGCGCGGCGGCCTGGCCGCCTACGAGGAGGATTTCCGCTTCGTCTTCGATCTGTCCAACGGGAACTCGGTCGAATACCGCGGTACGGCGAGCGCCGAGATCATCGAGGCCGTGCTTATGGATAGGGCCGCTCTGGAGGGCGAGGTAAAGGCGGCCGTGGCCGAGCTCAAGGACGTGAAGGTCTCCAGCGACGAGCGCGGGGTGACGATCAGCCTGGAGAACATCCAGTTCATCGCCGACTCCGCGCGCTTCCTGCCCGGCGAGCGGGAGAAGGTGGAGCGCATCGCGGCCATCTTGGCCAAGGTCCCGGAGCGGGACGTGCTCGTAGCCGGGCATACGGCCCTGGCCGGGACGGCTGCCGCCCGGGCGAGCCTATCGCAGGAGCGGGCCCGCGCCGTGGCTGAGATCCTCATCGCCATGGGGGCCAAGGCGCCCGAACAGATCACGGTGATAGGCTACGGCGCCGAGAAGCCCGTGGCCGACAACGCCACCGAGGCCGGACGCGCCAGGAACCGCCGCGTGGAGATCACGATACTGGAGAACTGAGCGCAGGCGGGGCCTCGCCGGCGCGGATTGCGCCCGCGCGGGGAGGCCGGCGCCGCCGGCGAATCCGCAGCTCGGCGGCCGGCAGGTCGTCCCGTCTACCCCTCCCCGCCCTCCCCCCTCCGCCTGAGGCGGTAGGACCGAAAGCCCTTGATTTCCGCCCTGCGCCATGCTATATCTTTCGTATGAACACTTGCTCATATATTCAATTGAGGGAAGCGCTATGACGAAAGACCCGGACGCCGGACGTTGCGCCTGCTCGGTCGTGCACGAGGGCGCCGTGGCCAAGGCCCGCGCGGCCGAGCTGCCGACGGCGAGCCTCCTCGCGGTCTCGGAGCTCCTCAAGCTGCTGGGCGACCCGACGCGGCTGCGCATCGTCGGCGCGCTATCGGCGGCCGGCGAACTCTGCGTCTGCGACCTGTCGGCCGCCTTGGACATGAGCCAGTCGGCCATCAGCCACCAGCTGGCCATGCTCCGCCGGGCGCGCCTGGTGCGCTACCGCCGCGACGGCAAGTCGGCGGTGTACGCGCTGGACGACGGGCACGTGGGCGAGCTCCTCGCTGTGGCGACCGCGCACGCGGACGAAGGGAAGGAATAGCCATGCATAATTACGACGACCAAGGAGCCGGCTGCGCGGCCTGCGCGCGGGCCGAAGGCGAGGCCGCCGGCGAGCTCGGATCGACGGCCGAGGCGCGCGGCCGGACGACGAAGCGCCCCGGCTTCTCGCGCGCCGAGAAGCTAGAGCTGGCGCGCATCGGGGCGGGCCTCGCGCTCGGCATACTAGGCTTCATACTTTGGGAAGGCGCCGAGGGCGTAGCCTGGGACGCCGCCAAAATCGCGGCGGCGGCCGTCCTAGGAGCGGCTTACCTAATCGCCGGCTACGACGTGGTCTTGGGCGCGGCGAAGAACGTCGCGCGCGGCCGGGTCTTCGACGAGCTCTTCCTCATGTCCATAGCCTCTTTGGGCGCCTTCGCCATAGGCGCCATGGAGGAGGCGGTCGGCGTGATGGTCTTCTATAAGCTAGGCGAGTTCATGCAGGAGCGGGCGGCCGCCCAGAGCCGTCGGTCCATCAGGGCCATCCTGGACCTTAGGCCGGATAAGGCCCGGGTACTGCGCGGCGGCGCCTGGGTCGACGCGCGGCCGGAGGAGCTTAAGCCAGGCGACCTGGTCCTCGTGCGCCCAGGCGAGCGCGTGCCGGCCGACGGCGTCGTAGCGGAGGGCTACGGCTCCTTCGACGGCTCGGCGCTGACCGGCGAGAGCGCGCCGAGGCCGGCCGGCCCCGGAGACGAGGCCCTCTCGGGCTTCATAGCGCGGGACGCGGCGTTGACGGTCCGCGTAGAGCGGCCGGCCGCCGAGTCGTCGGCGGCGCGGGTGATCGAGCTCGTGGAGAACGCGTCCAAGCGCAAGGCGCGGACCGAGCTTTTCATCAGCCGCTTCGCCCGCTGGTACACCCCGGCGGTCGTTGTCGGTTCCGCGCTGGTAGCTATCGTTCCGCCCCTCGTCATCCCCGGGGCGAGCTTCTCCGCCTGGGCCTACCGCGCCTTGGTGATGCTCGTCATCTCCTGCCCCTGCGCCTTCGTGATCAGCGTGCCGCTGGGCTACTTCGGCGGCTTAGGCGGTATGGCCAGGCGCGGCATCCTGGTCAAGGGCGCTTCGGTGCTGGACGCCTTGGCCGACGCTAAGACGGTAGTCTTCGATAAGACGGGCACGCTGACCGACGGCCGCTTCAGGGTGGCGGAGCTCAGGCCCGAGGGCGGCTTCAGCGAGCGCGAGCTCCTGGCGGGCGCGGCGGCCGCCGGTAGCCAATCCAACCACCCCCTGGCCAGGGCCATACGCGCGGCCTGGGAGGCGAGCGCGGAGCCGGGGGAAGTCGGCTACGACGAAGGCAGCTATAGCGAGATAGCCGGGCACGGCACCGTCGCGTCGGTCGGCGGCCGCGAGGTGGTGGCCGGCGCGGACCGCATCCTGCACCTCAAGGGCATCGCCCACCGCTGCGACGACCGCGCCGACACGGTGGTGCACGTAGCGGTCGCCGGCGCCTACGCCGGCCGCATAGCCTTGGGCGACGCGCTCAAACCCGACGCCGCGGGGGCGGTGGCCGCCTTGAAGGCCCAGGGCGTCAGGCGGGTGGCGATGCTCACCGGCGACGCGGAGGGACCCGCCCGCCGGGCGGCCGGCGAGCTGGGCCTGGACGAGCTGCACCACGGCCTCTTGCCCGAAGGCAAGCTCGAGCGCCTGGAGGCCATGCTGGACGAGGAGCGGGGGCGAGGCTCGGTGATCTTCGTAGGCGACGGCATCAACGACGCGCCGGTCCTGGCCCGGGCCGACGCGGGCATAGCGATGGGCGGGGTCGGCTCGGACGCCGCGGTGGAGAGCGCCGACGTGGTCATCATGGGCGACGAGCCTTCGAAGGTGGCCGAGGCGCTGGCCCGGGCCAAGCGCACGCGGGCCATCGTGGCGCAGAACATCGCCTTCGCCCTGGGGGTGAAGGTCCTCTTCCTGGCCTTCGGGGCCTTCGGCTTGGCGGCGATGTGGGAGGCGGTGATAGCCGACGTCGGCGTCGCGCTCCTGGCGGTGCTCAATTCGACGCGAGCCTTGAAGTAAAAGCCGAGGGGCCCGGCGAAGCCGGGCCCCTCATAATCAAGCTCTATTAACCGACGAGCCGTTCGATATCGGCCTCGACGGTGGAGATGGTCCCCAGGCCGAAGGTCTCGATGAGGACCTTGGCCACGCCGGGCGAGAGGAAGGCGGGCAAGGTCGGCCCTACGTTGATGTTCTTGAACCCGAGCGACAAGAGGGCCAGGAGCACGAGGACGGCCTTCTGCTCGTACCAGGCGATGTTGAAGGCTATGGGCAGCTCGTTCACGTCCTTAAGGCCGAAGGCGTCCTTGAGCATGAGGGCGGTGACGGCCAGGCTGTAGGAGTCGTTGCACTGGCCGGCGTCCAAGACGCGCGGGATGCCGCCTATATCGCCTAACGCTAATTTGTTATAACGGTACTTGGCGCAGCCGGCGGTTAGGATCACGGCGTCGCCGGGCAGGGCCTTGGCGAAGCCCTCGTAGTAGGAGCGCTCCTTCATGCGGCCGTCGCAGCCGGCCATGACCACGAACTTGCGTATCTTGCCTTCCTTGATAGCCGCGGCGATGGGCCCTGCCAGGGCGGCCACCTGGTCGTGGGCGAAGCCGCCGACGATCTTACCGCGCTCGAGCTCCTTAGGCGGCGGACAGGCCTTGGCGGCCGCTATCACAGCTGAAAAGTCCTTGCGGCCGTCGGGGCCGGCCTCGATATGGCGGACGCCCGGATAGCCGGCCACGCCGGTAGTGAACATACGGCCCTTGTATGACTCGGCGGGCGGCACGATGCAGTTGGTGGTCATGAGGACGGCGCCGCCGAAGGCCTCGAACTCGGCGCGCTGCTTCCACCAGGCGTTGCCGTAGTTGCCGACGAAGTGCCTATACTTCTTGAACGCCGGATAGTAGTGGGCGGGGAGCATCTCGCTGTGGGTGTAGACGTCGACGCCGCTGCCTTCGGTCTGCTCGAGGAGCGTCTCGAGATCCTTCAGGTCGTGGCCCGAGACGATGATACCGGGATTCCCGCGGACGCCGATGTCGACCTCGGTGATCTCGGGCTTGCCGTAGGCGCCGGTATTGGCCGCGTCGAGCAGGGCCATGGTAGCCACGCCGACCGAGCCGCATTCCAGGACCAGGGCGGTCAAGGCCTCGGCGCCGACCGCGTCGTCGGCGACGGCCGCCATAGCCTTATGCATGAAGCCGAAGATAGAGCCGTCGCGGCGACCGAGGACGGCGGCGTGGTGGGCGTAGGCGGCCATGCCCTTGAGGCCGTAGACCAGGAGCTCGCGGAGGGAGCGGATATCCTCGTTCGCCGTGGATAGGACGCCGACCGCGGCCGCCTTCGCCGCGTAGTCCTGCGGCGCGGCGGTCCAGGTGGCGGCGTCGGAGCGGAGGATAGCCCGCTCGCCGGCCAAACCGGCGCCGGCGGACGACCCGCCGCAGGAGGGGCAGCCCTTGGGGCCGGCCGCGCCGCGGGCGCGGTCGACGGCGTCGCGCAGGCGGTCGCGGATGCGTAGCGCGCGGCCGACGGCCTGCTCGAACCAGGAGGCGTCGAAGTTGGCGTTGGTGATGCTGGCGAAGAGGCCTTCCATGACGGCGTCGTCGGCCTCGTCGGTCGGAAGCCCCAGGGAGCGGGCCTCGACGGCCCAGGCGCCCACGCCCTTCAAGGCGTGGATCAAGAGATCCTGCAGGTCGGAGACGGCGGCCTCCTTGCCGCAGACGCCCTTGGCGACGTCGCAGCCCTTGTTGCCGAGGGCTTCCTGGCACTGGTAGCAGAACATTGTGTTCCTCCTTATATTCATTCGGCGCCGCCGTCGGGCGGCGCAAATCGGCTTAGAGCCAGGTCAGGGCGCCGCCCTGGGATGAAACGACGACCGTGTGCACCGGCGTCGCTACGCTCGAAGCGGCCATGGCCTCGTCGACGATGCGCTTCAAGCCGCCGCAGCAGGGGACGTCCATGATGGCCACGGTGATAGACGCTGCCCCGGACTCCTCGGCCAAGGCGCGGATCTTATCCACGTAGATCTCCTTGCCCGAGTCCAGCTTGGGGCAGGCGATGACGAGGCGTCGGCCGGCCAAGAGCGCCTGGTGGAAGGCGCCGCAGGCGAAGGCGGTGCAGTCGGCGGCCACGAGTATGTCGGCGCCGCGGAAATACGGGGCCCGCGGGTTGATGAGGTGGAGCTGCACGGGCCACTGTTCTAGGCGCGAAGCCAAGCCGCCGGCATGGGCCGGGGAGCCGGCCGGGGCGGCCGCGCGAGCGGGTGCCTGCGCCCCGCCGGGCTGGGCGGACGCGCCGGCGGGGAAGGAGCGGGCCATGGAGCCGGGGCAAGCGCCGAAGGCGTGGCCGCCGTCGTGGGCGGCCGCGGCCGGCCTGGCGGACTCGAAGCCGGGAATGACGATGCCCTTCT
>CALKWG010000473.1 GCA_938004315.1 uncultured Spirochaetaceae bacterium | reverse complement strand
GCTCCCCTAATCCAGCCAGACCTCGGCCACGGGATAGGTCTCGCGTAAGCGCTCTAGGATCTCCTCGCTCGGGGCGCAGCTGACGCCGGCATGGGCGCGCACGGCCACTTCCCTACCGGCCTGGGGCACGTGGATCACCACCCCGCAGGGCCCCTGCGACGCGAAGAGGAGGTCGCGCAGCCCGTCCAGGTCCGCCTCCCGCCTGAGCGCGCCGAGCTTGATGTGCACGTCGCGCCAGCTCTTCTCGCGCAGCTCGGCGGGATTAGCCCAATCCTCCACCTTGAAGCTCGGCGACTCGCGCTCCGTATCCACCTTGCCGCGCAGGAACACGATGGCGTCGGGCTCGAAGCGCCCCGGGTGTTTCTCCAAGGTATCGCTGAAGACCACGATCTCTATCGAGCCGTCGTAGCCCTCCACCTTGCCGAAGGCCATCTTCTTGCCGCGCTTGGTAAGGATCTCACGCCATTCGACGAGCTGGCCGATGAGCAGGTACTGTTTGTCGGGATTGGCTCGCTCCAGGCGGTTGAAGTCGACGTCGCAGGAGCGCCGATAGAGCTCCTTGTAGTCGTCCAAGGGATGGCCCGAGACGTAGAAGCCCAGGAGCTGTTTCTCTAGGCGTAGGAGCTCGGCGCGCGGCCATTCCTCGGCGTAGTCGTAGCGGAAGGGCGGGAACTCCTCCTCGCTCGCGGCCTCGAAGAGGCTGGCCTGACCGTAGGCGCCCGCCTCTATCTTCTTCTGGGCGTAGTCCCAGGCGCGCTCCAGGTTAAGGACGAGCTCGGCGCGGCGATGCCCCAAGGAGTCGAAGCAGCCGGCCTGTATAAGGGTCTCGGCCGTACGCTTGTTGGCGCCCTTCACGCCGACGCGCTCGAGGAAGTCCATGAAGTCCTTATACGGGCCCGCCGCCTCGCGCTCGCTCACGATATCGGCTACCAAGGCCTCGCCCACGCCCTTCACGCCGATGAGGCCATAGACGATCTGCCCGTCGGAGACCGTAAACAGGCTCTCCGAGCGGTTCACGTCCGGCGGCAGCACGTCGATGCCCATGGCGCGGGCCTCGGCTATGTACTGGGTGAGCTTCTTGGTGTCGTTAATTTCGTTCGTCAGGTTCGCGGCCATGTACTCGGCCGGGTAGTTGGCCTTGAGCCAGGCCGTCTGGTAGGCCAGCACCGAGTAGGCCGCCGCGTGGCTCTTATTGAAGCCGTAGCCGGCGAACTTCTCAAGGAGGTCGAAGATCTCGTTCGACTCCTTCTCGGATAGGCCGTGGGTTTTGGCGCAGCCTTCGTTGAACAAGGCGCGCTGCTTGGCCATCTCCTCGAGCTTCTTCTTGCCCATGGCGCGCCTGAGGATGTCGGCGCCGCCTAGGGTGTAGCCTGCCAGGATCTGGGTGGCCTGCATGACCTGCTCCTGGTAGACGATGACGCCGTAGGTCTCCTCCAGGATGGGCTTGAGCGAGGGATG
>CALKWG010000472.1 GCA_938004315.1 uncultured Spirochaetaceae bacterium | reverse complement strand
GTTCAGCGGTCGCCGTGGACGCCGCGCCGGTCTCTTCGAGCTCCTCGGCCTCTTCAAGCTCGTCGAGTTCCTCAAGCTCCTCGACCGTTTCGGCCGCCGAGGCGACCGGCTGCGGCGCGGCTAAAACCGGGGCCGGCGAGGCCTTAGGCTTAGAAGGGACGGCGGCAGGCGCGGGAGCCAAAGCCGGCGGAGCCGCGATACTCAGATTGCCCTTCTTCAGCGCCTCTTCGAGGAGCGACTCTATCCTGCCTATGTCCAACTCGGGGGCTCGGCCCTGACGGCCGGCGAGGATGGCGATGATCTCATCCCAACCCTTGTCGACGAGCCGATCCACCTCGTCGGCATGGCGCTTGGCATAGGATCCAAGACCCGCTCGCATCCGCTCGCGTACTTCGGGGCGCCGTGCCGAAAGCTCGCGTTCCAGGCGCTCGAGATCCAGCTCGCCCTTCTTGTCCAGATACTCCTCGATGATGCTCAGCTGAAACTGCTTGATCCGATGGCTTAAGACCGCGGCGCGATCCTGCCGCAGATTCAGCATAAGGAAGGACACGAGGAAGGCCGTCAGGTACAGCGCGCCTAGGAGGAGCCAGCGTAGCGCTTCGGGGAAGGCGAAGGCTGCGGCGGGGATGACGCGGCCGATGGGCCCGGCCGGCCCCGGGCGGGCGAACAGTACGTACGAGTCCGATCCGCCGCTTTGGGCGAGCGGGGCCGCGCCCGAACCGACCGCGCTCGGCCAGAGCTCGGCTATCCTGGCCAAGAAAGCCTCGTCGGCGAAGACAGGAGCGCCGAAGACTAGGCCGTCGCCGGCCTGGAGCGGGGTTTCGTCCAAGCCGATGCGGCGGTCGCGTAAAAGGTGCTCGGAGAGGCCGCCATAGGAGACGTAGAACAAGGCCGTGCCTCGATGGATGCCGAAGCTATCGAAGAACGGGAAGGCGTAGGCGAAGGCGCGGAGCCTCGGGACGGTTCCGATGACCGACGGGGAGTCGGGCCCGCGGGCCAGCTCCTCCAAGGGCGGATCGCCTTCCTCGCCGTAATTGCGATACACGACGCGGAAGGCCTCGGAACGGAGCGCGTCGGCGGGGAAGCTGCTAAAGTGGATGCGCCGCCCCTCTTGATCTATGAAGCGGACGCCGAGGTATCCGGGGGTCTCCTCGGCC
Source organism: uncultured Spirochaetaceae bacterium (assembly GCA_938004315.1). Classification (GTDB taxonomy): domain Bacteria; phylum Spirochaetota; class Spirochaetia; order Treponematales; family UBA12059; genus DAIPLR01. The sequence goes on along the minus strand of CALKWG010000472.1, from coordinate 2,932 downwards.
AGGAGCCCCAGGGCGGACGAACGCTGGAACAGATCCTCGGCGCTCTGGTTCGCCAGGAAGCTGCGTCGGATATAGTCTTTCTCAAGCAGGGACGAGAAGCGCTCTCGGTTGACCGTATGATAGGCCTCGGCCGAGTCCCCTAGGCCCCGGACGCTCGCTTCGATGCGAGTCCGGACGCGCTGGTCGAAGAATCTCGTCTCGATCAGCTCGAAGAGGCCGGAGAACGCCAGCAGGGCGAACGCGGCCGCGAGCAGGGTGGAGACGAGTAAGCTGAGGGCGGCCTTCTGTCCTACGGTCATAACTTCCATTCGATTATCGGCAGCTCGTCGACCTTACTCGACGGCTATCGACCGGGCCGCGCGCGGCGAGTCCCTCGGCCCTCGGGGAAGCTCCGATACGGCTTGCAGGCCGCGCGCCCCCCCCTTTATACTATCGCGGTAGGCGCTCGCTGGGAAGCGGCCGTTAAGGAGCCACGATGGGTTTACGGGATCTGAGTTTGAAGGCGAAGGTGCTCGGCATGGCGCTCTTCGGCATCGTCATCATCGCCCTCATCATCGCCAGCCTCTATATACGCGATATCGGTAGGCAGGCGCAGTCGGCGATCTTGGAAAAGAGCCGGGCTATCGTCTTCACCGTCGAGGCCTCGCGCGAGGCGATGGCCGAAAAGCTCGCCGCCGGCGTGATCACCGACCTGGAGACCTTGGCGGCCCAGGGCGACCGCTCCAAGCTCCTAGCCGCCGTCCCCATCATCACCGCCATCGACGTAGCGTCGAGGAACGCGAAGGCCGGCAACTACGAGTTCCGCGTGCCGAAATTCAGCCCGCGCAATCCGGCCAACGAGCCGGTCGGCGTCGAGATAGAGATCTTAAGGGAGCTCGAAAAGGGACAGCTCGAAGAGTACGTCCTCGTCGAGCGCGATCAGATCCGCTATTTCAAGCCCATCAGGCTGACCCAGGAATGCATGCTGTGCCACGGCGACCCCGCCGGTTCCCGCGACCCGGTCGGCGGCGTACGCGAAGGCTGGCGCGTCGGCGAGGTCCGCGGCGCCTTCGAAATCATCAGCTCCCTCAGGGACGCCGAGAAGACCAGGATAGCTGCCTCGTGGAACATCATAGCCTTCACCGGCGGCGTCATGGCCATCCTGGGCGCGGCCTTGTTCCTCATCATCCGCCTGGTTTTAAAGCCCATCGTCTCCTACGTCGGCGCCTTCAAGAGCGCCAGCACCGGCGACCTGACCGTCCGGGCCGACGTCCGATCCCGGGACGAGGTGGGACGCATAGCCGACTATTTCAACGAGTTCATAGGCACGCTCGAAGGCATGGTGCGCGAGGTGAAGGGCCTGACCTCGTCGACCGAGCGCATCACCCACGAGCTGGCGGCCAGCTCGGAGGAGACCGCCGCCAGCCTGCATGAGATCCGAGCCAACACCGAGGGCATGAAGAACAAGATCGTGCGCCTGGACCGCGAGGTCTCCTCGAGCGCGCGCGCCGCCGAGGACGTGGGCTCCTACATCGAGCGCCTGGCAGGGCTCATCGCTAGCCAGGCCAGCGCCATCAACCAGTCCAGCTCCTCCATAGAGCAGATGACCGCCAGCATCAACAACATCGCGCTGGCGGCGGAGGAGAAGCTCCGCATCGCCAACGAGCTCGAGGCTACCGCCTTGGACGGCCAGGGCGAGATGGAGGAGACCGAGCAGCTGATCAAGAAGGTCGCCGCTAACGCCGGCGCCATCCAGGAGATGATACAGATCATCCAGGACATCGCCACCAAGACCAACCTCCTGGCCATGAACGCCGCCATCGAAGCCGCCCACGCGGGCGAATTCGGCAAGGGCTTCGCCGTCGTGGCCGACGAGATACGAAACCTGGCGGAGTCGAGCGCCGAGAGCGCCAGGCAGATCACCCGCTCGGTAGGCGAGGTGTCCGAGTATATCGGCATATCGGAGAGCAGCACCGAAAAGACCGGCGAGCTCTTCAGCCGCATCGTCGACCAGGTGAAGGGCGTGGCCCAGAGCATGTCGGAAATGAAGAACGCCACGCAGGAGCTATCGGTCGGCGCCAGGCAAATCCTGGAGGCGCTCAATCTCCTCGTCAACACCACGGACGAGGTAAAGAGCTCGTCGGCGGACATGAACCAGCAGATCGCCCACATTAGCGAGGCCATGAACCAAGTCTCGGATATCTCGGCCGACACCAAGAACGGCATGGAGGAGATCACCATCGGCATCAACGAGATTTACGCCGCCGCCGAGGCGATCTCCAAGGCCGGAGCCGAGAACACCGAGAGCGTCGCCAATCTAAGGGCTTTGATCGAGCGCTTCATCGTCAAGGAGTCCTGATGACGCGCGGAGCGAGGGCGGCCGCGTTCGCCGCCATCCTCGCCCTCTGCCTAGCCCTAGCCCTGCCTCTCCCGGCGGCCGCCGACCTGTTCAGGGTCGACAGGCCGCTCAAGGTCGGATCCACCCGCTACTTCGACCTCATCTACCCGCCCGAATCGGCGGCCGCGGCCGCCTACTTGGCGAGCTTCGCCGACCGGGCCTACGAGGAGATCGCCGAGGCCCTGGGGACGAAGCCGTCGCGGCGCTACCCCGTGGTCATGACGCCCGACCACGAGGTCTTGAACGGCTACTATACCCAGTTCCCCTATCCGCGCATCGTCCTCTACCAAGCGGCGACGGACTTGAACGGGCCGCTGGGCTCGTTCCAGGACGACCTATATAAGCTCTTCTACCATGAGCTCACCCACGCGGTCTCGCTATCGATCCGGCACCCGGGTTACGAAGCCATGGTCCGCGTCTTCGGCTCGCCGTTCGGCCTCAGCTTCTATACGACGCCCCTCTCGTTCATCGAGGGCGTGACGGTATCGTTCGAGAGCCTAGACGGCCACGGGCGCGCGGCCGATCCCCTGGCCGCCGCCGTCATACGTCAGGACA
>CALKWG010000471.1 GCA_938004315.1 uncultured Spirochaetaceae bacterium | reverse complement strand
GGCCCGCGTCGCCTGCGTTACGCTCTTAGCCGGCTCCGGCAGCCGCTGGGTGGAGTCCATACGCGAGGCGCGCGCGGCCGGCCTCCCCGTCGATTTCGACGAGGCCAAGCCGCGGGGGCTCTTCCCCGTCCGCAACCTCATGGGCGAGGGGCCCGAACGCCTGCCCATCGCCTCGTATGCGTTACGGGCCGTCCGGGGCTTGGGTCGCAGCGTCATCGTGACCCGCGGCTTCGAGGCCGAGATCGAGTCGTCGATCCTAAGGCCCTTAGGCTATCGCAGCGGCGCATACGCCTTCAGGGAGCAGGCCGTGCGCGAGGGCAAGCCCCGCGGACACGGCGACGCGGCCTTCCAATGCATGGATCTCTGGTCGGATAAAGAGTACGTCATCTTCAACTTCGGCGGCGACGCGTCCAACCCGCTGACGGCCGCCTTAGGCCTCGCCTTCATGGCAGCCCTGGACGCCGGCGGGGCGGCTCCGGCCCTGCTCCTTCCCGTGACGCGTAAGCCTTCGCCGGCTTATCCCATCCGGGTCGACGGCGAAGGCCGGCCGTTATCGTTCGGCCACGCCAAGCTCAAGGCGGCGCCGGCGGGCGCCGACGCGCGGCCGGAGGCGGTCGACGGCTTGGCCTATACCAACGTCGGCGTCAGGATCTACCGCGCCGCCGAGCTGGCCGTGGCCGTCGCCGAGCTCAGGAGCCGCTTTTGGACGGCCGAGCTCGGCTACGCTATGCCGGGCAACGACCCGGCCGGCGGCGAGTTCGCGCTGGATAACGTCGACGAGTACCTGGCGGAGCGGGGGCGGGCGCGGCTACTCTACGTCGCGCGGCCCGAGGAGCTGTCGCCGGTCAAGTCCCTGGCGGACGTCCCGCGCTTCGAGGCCGATATAGCGGCGGTCTATCGCGACCGCCTGCCGGGCGCTTAGCCCGGCGTAGCGAAGGCGGCCATCGTCGGCCGCCCGGTCCCCCGTCCGACCCTAGTCGAACAGCGGCTTAGGCTCGGCGAAGTGGTAGCCCTGGGCGTAGTCCACGCCGAGCTCCTCGAGCTTATGGACGATAGCCTCGTTCTTCACGAACTCCGCGATGGTCTTTAAGCCCATCACGTGGCCTATGGAGTTGATCGAGTCGACCATGGTGTAGCTGACGAGGCTGTCGTCGATGTTCTGCACGAAGGAGCCGTCGATCTTCACGTAGTCGACCGGCAGGTTCCGCAGGTAGCCGAAGGACGAGAAGCCGGCGCCGAAGTCGTCCAAGGCGAAGGTGAAGCCCTCGCCCCGCAGGTGGTTGATGAAGCGCGTGGCGTAGGACAGGTTCTGTATGGCGGCCGTCTCGGTGATCTCGAAGCAGAAATCCTCGGCCGACAGGGCGTATTTGCGCAGGATGTAGAGTATCGTATCGACGAGGTCGGTATCCAAGAGCGAGGGCCCCGACAGGTTGATCGAGAACACCGATTGCACGAGGGGAGACTTCTGGTCCTGTAGCAGGCGGAAAGCGCGCATAGAATTCTCGACCACCCAGCGGTCGATCTGCGGCATGAGGTTATAGCGCTCGGCGGCCGGTATGAAGTCGTTGGGCCTGGCTATGCTGCCGTCCTCGTTCACCAGGCGCACCAGGATCTCCAGCTTAGGCCTGTCCTTAGCGGCGGCCGTAAGCGGCACGATGGACTGCTGGTAGAGGATGAATCGGTTCTCCTCGACGGCGCGGTTGATCTTGCCTATCCATTCCATGTCGCCGCGGCGGCGCCTGAACTTGGAATCCTGCTGATGGAAGACCGTGGTCTTGCTGCCGCCCTCTTCCTTGGACAGGTGGCAGGCGTCGTCCGCCGCGGCCAGGATGGCGTGGATGTCGCCCGCCTCGCGGTCTATGGGCACGATGCCGATGGAGAGGCTCACGGGGAAGGTCAGGTTCTGCCAGGCGAAGCGCTGCCGCTGGATGGCAGTCTGCAGGCGGTCGGCCACGTTGGAAGAGTCGCCGGTGTCGCAGTTCATCAGGATGACGGCGAACTCGTCGCCGCCTATGCGGGCGGAGATGTCCTGCCTTTGGATGTTGGTCTGGATATGGCTGGCTACCTGCCGTAGGAGCTCGTCGCCGGCCATGGCGCCGCAGGTGTCGTTGACCGCCTTGAAGCGGTCGACGTCCATGATAATCAGGCTGTGCGAGCCTCCGGTAAGGCGGACGTTCTTGATGATCTCGCCGAGCTTGTAGCTGAACTCCTCGCGGTTCGAAAGGCCCGTCAGGCTGTCGTGGCTGGCCTGATAATTGAGGGTATCGGAGAGGCGCTTGAGCTCGGTGATGTCGCGCAGGGTTATGACGAAGCCGTCGGTGGCGTTGTCGCGCTCGTGGATGCGCGTGATGGAGCCGTCGACGACCAGGGATTGGCCCAGTGCGTTCCGGACCGTCACCTCGTTGAAGAAGAGCGGCTGCTCGCCTAGCTGCGGCGCGGAGCTTAAGATATCCTTCTGGGTCTTGGTATCGGCCAGGGTCAGGAACTGCGAGATGTTCTTGCCGCGCGCCGCCCCCTCCTTGAAGCCGGAGATGTCCTCGGCCACGGGGTTCATGAACTGTATATTCAGGTCGATGTCGGTGGCGATGATGCCGTCGCTGATGGAGTGCAGGATGGCGCTGAAGAGCCGCTCCTGCCTGGTGAGCTTACCCTCCATGCGGTGCTTGTAGAGGGCGATGTCTATGGTCGTATAGAGCTCGCGCTCCTTGAAGGGTTTCAAGATATAACCGTAGGGCTCCGCCGCCTTGGCGCGCTCCAGGGTGCGCTCGTCGGTGAAGGCGGTGAGGAAGATGCAGGGAATGTCCTTGGAAGACCGTATAGCCAGGGCCGCATCGATACCGTCCATCTTACCGCCGAGCATGATGTCCATGAGGATAATGTCGGGTAAGAGCTCCAAGGCCATGGAAACGGCGCTCTCGCCGTCCCCGGCCATGCCGACGACTGCGTAGCCGAAGCGTTCCAGCCGGCGTTGGAGGTCTATCGCGATGATTTTTTCGTCTTCGACGATCAGGATTCGTTCGTTATTCATGCTCTGGCTCCCGGGCTTGTCCGCCTAATTGTAGGGTATGGGCGCGGCCTATGCAAACGCGCTCGCGCTTTTTACGCGCGCGCTAGCCGAAGGCGAGGCGGCCGACGGCGCCTATGGCCGCCGAGCCTAAAATGATCCATAGCGGGTTGATTTTCGTCCTGGTCACCGCGACGAAGGCGAACGCCGAGGCTAAGGCCGCGGGCCACGATTCGTAAAGGCGCGGTAGGAGGCCCCAGAGGGTCATGGCTAAGAGCCCTATCGTGCCGGTCTTCAAGGCTTCGTTGAGCTTGCCGCCGTCCCGCAGCTTGGCGTGGGCCGCGACGGCTACGATGAAGGACAGGGCCAGCGGCGCGGCGACGACCGAGGCCGTGGCGACCACGGCCCCGAGCGGGCCGTGGAGCCTAAAGCCGACCAAAGTCGCTGTATTCAGGGCCACGGGGCCGGGCGTGACCTGGGCTATGGCCACGACGTCGGCGAATTCCGCCTGGCTGAGCCAGCCCGAGCCCACGACCGAGGCATGGATGATGCCGACGATGGTCCAGCCGCCGCCGAAGGAGGCGGCGCCGATCTTGGCGAAGGCGAAAATCATCTCGAGCCAGCCGGTGCTCACGGGCGGCTCCTTCCGACCGAGGCGCCCGGCGCGCGGCCCTCGGCTAGGCGGGCCAGGGCGACGACGGCGAAGAATACCGGTACGGCCCAGGCTCCCGACGCTATAAGGGCGACGGCCCCGATCACCGCCGCGGCGACGCGGCGCTTGCTCCAGCGCTTCTTCTTGATCATGTTGAAGAGCAGGGCCGCCACGAGGCCGGGGACGACGGCGTATGCCCCGTCTAAGAAACCGCGGGCGAGGGGGAAATCGGCTATGCGATGCAAGACGGCGGCGACGACGACGATGGCCGCGAAGGGCGGCAGGAGTATGCCGAGCGCGCCGGCGGCGAAGCCGGCGGGTCCACGGAGCCGCGCCCCGATGAAGCAGGCGACGTTCAGCGCCAGCGGCCCCGGTAGGCCCTGGGTGGTCGCGAAGAGCTCGTAGAAGGAGCTCTCGTCGAGCCAGCCCTTGCGCTCCACCGAGCGTTGTATGACCGGCACCATGACGTAGCCGCCGCCTATCGTGACCGCGGAGATGCGGCAGAACAGCCAGAAGATCTCCGCCGGACTCGGGCGCTTCGCCTCGGGGGCCGCGCCCCTCGCGTCCCGGCCGACGCTCGTAAGCTCATCCATGCTGGACGCTCGCTTCACGAAGCGCTTCATCCAAGGCTCCCATGGCGGGAGCCGCGCGGTACTCATGCTCCGCGCCATGGCGAAGGTAATACACGAAGGCCTGCGCCGGCCGGTCGTAGAGCGCAGCGGCAGCCTCGCGGTAGAGCGAGAGTTGGAACTCGTGGCGCTCGGGGCGGAGCTCGAGGTCGGTCTTAAAATCGACCACGATGACGGATCCTCCGTCGTCGTAGACGAGGTCTATCGCCCCGGCTAGGAAGATAGGCCCGTCCGCTCCCTCGTGGCGGTAGCTGAAGGGCAGCTCGATTTCGAAGACTCCGCCTCCCTGCCGCACCCGTTCGCGGGCGGCGAGGGCTAGGCGCCCGCGTTCAGACCTAAGGAAGCCGGCCGCCAGCGCGCGCGCCTGCGCGAGGAGCTCGGACCGGCTCGCGGCGTCGAGCTTAGTCAGCTTGCGCGCCAGGGCGTCGGGTAGGCCGAGTGCGGACGCTTCGTCGCCCTCGGTCGGGGCGCCGCGGGACAGCGCCCGCTCGACGAGGATATGGCAGAGCGTGCCGAAGTCGGCCTCGGTCCAGTCGCGCTCGCGGCGCGGCGCAGCCTCGGCCGTCGGGGGCTCGGGCGGCCGTTCGGCCGGGGGCTCGGCGCTGGCTGAAGCCTCGGCGGGCGCCGGAGCTACGGCGAGGGCCGCCGCCTCGCTGACCGAGATCCTGGCGCGCCTCGTGCGCGGCGGCGGCGCCTCGGCGGCAGCCGCGGCCGCGGCGCGCGCTTCAGGCGAGGCGCCGCCGCTCCCGGCGCGGCGCAGCTCGGCCAGGGTCGCGGCGGGTTCGGGGACGAGCTCGATGAGCCCGCCGTCCGGCTCCGTCCGTGCCGGGCTTTCAAGGCCGGCGCGAGGCGGGCCGAGCCAGGGGAAGGCCTCGAGTAGCTGCGTACGGAAGCTCCTGCCGTCCGCGTCGCCCTTCGACGGGGCCCGGCCCATGATGTGCAGCCTCGAAACGGCCCGGGTGCAGGCTACGTAGAACAAGCGCTGGGATTCCGCTATGGTCTCGTCCATCGGCTTGTCGCCGCCGCGTTTAGCTAGCTTGGCCAGGACGCGCTCGAGCTCCGCCACGGGGCAGGCGGGGTCGCCGTCCTCGTCGATCAGCCTGAGCGCGTAGCCGAAGCGCTCCGATAGCTCGACCGCGCCGCGCGGCTCGTTCCTGCCCGTCGCGTCGGCGAAGGGCACGATGACCACGGGGAACTCAAGGCCCTTGGAGCCGTGTACGGTCATGAGCGATACGCCCTCGCCGCCGCCCTCGCGCTGTATGCCCGACGCGTCCAGCTTCTCGACGCGACCCATACGCTCCTCGAGCTCGGCTAAGAACCCGCAGAGCCGCCGGCCGCGCGCGTCGGCCTCGGCCGCCAGGCCCCAGGCGTAGTCGTAATGCCCCAGGTAGGCCGCGTTCTCGGGGCGCCGCAGGACGTCCCAGAGATCGGAAGAGCACACGTCTGAACTCCCGTCACCGAATACGACATCGT
>CALKWG010000470.1 GCA_938004315.1 uncultured Spirochaetaceae bacterium | reverse complement strand
ACCTAGTCGTTTAAATGATTTTCCGCCAAGCTGTAGGGGCGATATATGAAGATAAAAGAAGTCTTGAATAGCTATGCCTTGCTTTTAGTCAACCCGGTTTTGTTCTTTAAGAACCGGGACGCTAGCGCTTTCCGAAAATACTCTACGTACGCGGCATGGATGGTCGGGATCGCCAACGCGATGAACAGGTTCGATACGCAATATGATGAACCGCGATGGATTAAAAGCCTTAGCCCGGCTGCGCTAGGCGATAGCTGGGCTCTGTATTGGATGTATATGGCGGCGCGAGGCGCCGTCGTCGGGCTTTTCCTCTGGTATTTTAATGGGCTGTTGTTCAGGACCTTTATCCTCTGGTCAAAGGGCGAATACCAAGATAAACGTGATACGAGGGAGAAGCGGGCGTACCTCGGCTTAACGTCGGCGGTGCCGAAGATCCTCATCATGCTCATCGCTTCCGTGACGAGCGCGAACTATGGGGAATATCTGGGTTTTTCCCATCTTGAGCTTTTCACCGTCCTTCCGTTTATGCTCTGGGAGCAAATTTCTTTGGCTCGGGCGGCGCATGGCCTTTATAAGGCGGACGGGAAGAGGGCGATCCTTTGGTTCGTCGGATTGCCGGTTTCGCTTGTGGCGCTCGGGTATACGATACTACTGGCCATGGGATTATCGTAGCCGATCGCCTCCTACGGAGCGTTAGGCGCCTTCCTCTAAGCCGTCGCCTGAGCCGGATTGGCTACACCCGTCCGTCCTCTTTCGTATAGAGTCGATCATCCAAATCGGGCTTGCTTCCGGCGCTAGGGCGTTCCATCCAGGACCTCCCGCCGGACGCAAGCCCTTTTTTTTACCAAGCCCATAGTACCGGAGCGAGCGCGGCCATGGTATCATAGGCCTAGTAGGGCGCGGCGTACGTATCGTAAGGAGTCGACCATGGACCATCGTTTATCGTGGGGCATACTGGGCGCGGGCGGCATCGCGCGGACTTTTACCAAGGATTTGATTACGGCGGGCCTCAAGGTCGCGGCGGTCGGCTCGCGGAGCCCCGCGGGCGCCGAGGCCTTCGGCCGGGAGCTGGGCATCGAGCGGCGGCACGCGAGCTACCGCGAGCTCTGCGATGACCCGGCGGTGGACATCGTCTACGTGGCCACGCCGCACCCCCTGCACTACGAGAACGCCGCGCTCGCCCTGTCATCTGGAAAGCACGTCCTTGTTGAGAAGCCCTTTACGCTGAACGCGCCAGAGGCGCGTAGGCTGGTCGAACTCTCCCGCCGCGAGGGCCGCTTCCTTATGGAGGCGATGTGGACGCGTTTCCTGCCTTCGATGGCGAACCTCCGTGCCCTGATCGCGAGCGGGATGCTCGGGCAGCTTTCTGGCCTGGTCGCCGACCACTGCCAATATATTCCGATGGAGAGGGCGGCCCGCCTGCACCTGCCTGAGCTCGGCGGCGGCGCCCTCTTAGACCTGGGCGTGTACCCCGTGTCCTTCGCCCATGAGCTCTTCGGACCGCCCCCTATTGTGCAGGCGACGGGGCTTAAGACCGAGCTCGGCGTAGACCGCCGCGTCGCCCTTGCGCTGGGCTGGGAAGGCGGCGCGCGCGCCTCCCTGTACACCGACATGCTGGCCCAGGGCCCCAACCGCGCCTGCGTGATAGGCTCGGAGGCGCGGGCGGAGCTCGACGCGGTGTGGTACTGCCAAACCTCCTTTACCGTCATAGCCCGCGACGGGCGCGTCCTTCATCGCTACGAAGATGGCGTGGCTGGGCGGGGCATGCAGTACGAAGCCCTGGAGGCCGAGCGCTGCGTGCGTGAAGGCCTCTTAGAAAGCCCGCTCATGGCCCATGCGGATAGCGTCGCGGTGATGCAGACCCTGGACGCCGCCCGGGCCGCCGTGGGCGTGCGCTACCCGGGGGAGTAAGGGGAAGGCGGCGGGCCTAGCGCTCGTTGCCCCGCTTGAAGTTGCCGGTGATCTTGGCTAGGAACAGCTGCAGCTCATACTTGTTGTCGAGCGCGATGACCCGTTGCAGCTTGTTATAGTCCTTTCCCACGGCGGTAAAAACTTCTTTACCCTTGTAGTAGATCATGGCCTTCTTGTCCTTTAAGATCTTATAGGAGAAGGGCTGCTCGTCGAACAGGATGTTGCGCTTGTCTTCCATCCGGTATTCCTTTATCTCCGAGGCTATCGGGGCGTTTCGGTACTAAACCATCCACCATGGCACGATCGAGTTTTGCGCGTCGATTGGAAGGTATTCCGCGGCGCAGCAGACGAGGCCGCCCGGGCCTATGCTTCTTCCTGCGCCCGTTAGCAGCTTAAAAGCCGCGATCGCATCCTTCCCGGGATTCGCGCTCTTCTTGATCTCGATCGGGTGTAGCTTGCCGTCCGCCTCGAGGATGAGGTCGATCTCGTTCCGGTCCTTATCGCGGTAGTAGAAGACGGGCGGCGTCTTCCCCGCGTTATACCAACTCTTCATGATCTCGCTCACCACGAAGGTCTCGAAGAAGGCGCCGGAGGAGGCTCCGGCCTCGAGGGCTTCCGCCGTCGTCCAACGCGTAAGATATGCCGCGAGTCCGGTGTCCAGGAAGTAGAGCTTGGGCGCCTTGATCATGCGCGTCAGCGTGTTGCTGTACCAGGGTTCGACGAGAGTGACTATGCCGGAGCTTACAAGTAAGGAAAGCCATTTCTTCGCCGTCGGCTGGCTGATGCCGATATCGCGGGCGAGGTCGGCGTACTGGAGCATCTGTCCCGTCCTCGCCGCCGCGGACGTCAGGAAGCGGATGAAGGCGAGCTCGTCGCCGACCTGCGAGAGATCTTTAATATCCCGCTGGAGATAGGTCTGCACGTAGGATGAGTAATACTGCTCCGTCGCCGGTCGATCATCGCCTGAGAGCAGGGCCGGCAGGCTCCCTCGGTGGATCGCGGAGAATACCGCCGCGAGGCTGACTCGATCAGCTTCTCTCCGCTTCGCTAGAAGAACCTCCTTCGTCGGGAGGAAGGGGACGTTGGGCCGCCCCGCGATCTCTGCCTGCGATAATCCAAGGAGATGCACGATCCCGACGCGGCCCGCCAGGGACTCGCTCGCGTCCCGCATGAGGTGGAACATTTGGGAGCCGGTGAGCCAGTAAGCGCCCTTCGACCTGTCGCGATCCGCCCGCATCTTGATGTGCGGCAACAGACCCGGCGCGTACTGGATCTCGTCGATGATGACCGGCGCTTCGAAGCGCTCCAGAAAGAGCTCGGGCTCTTCGAGCGCGAGTCGGCGTTGAAGAGGATCGTCGAGGGTGACGTAGCTCCGCCCCGGCTCGGCGATGTGCTTGAGCAAGGTCGTCTTCCCTACCTGGCGCGGTCCGGTGATGAGAAGGACCGGGAAGGTTTTTGCGATTGAGAGGACGGCAGGCTCGATGGCGCGCGGAATGTACATGAACGACACCTCGGGACGATCTGACTAAACTAAAATCTAATATTATTATAGTCGATTGCTGCAAAGGCTTCCAGTAACTATTTTCGGTCCTAGAACGCACATTTCATCCGCCGCCCCAGGCGAAGGCCAGGGCCTTAAGGAGCAGGGCCGGCGCGCGTTGGAAGGCGTCCTCTTTCAGGACCCGCTCCCCGAGCTTATGGAAGTCCTTGCCCCAGGGGCCGACGTTGATGCAGGGCATGGCCGCGTCGTGAATTTCCGCGAAGGGGACGGCGTAAGCTCGGCCGTAGAGCGGCATCTGCCTAGCCATGAAGCCTTCGAGCTCAGCCGCGCCGGCGGCGCCCGCCGGGCCTAGGGCCGAGTAGCTAAGGTCCGAGATGCCGGTGAAGTAGGCTTCAAGCTCGTAGTCCAGGCCGAAGCGCTCGCGGCCGTAGGCGCCGAGCTCCTCGGCCAGCGCCCCGACGAAGGACGCGTACTCCGGTCGGTCGCGGTAGGAGACGCTGGGGTAGTAGGGCGGCACGAAGCCGACCACGACCGCGGGGCGCTCGAGCCCGACGAAGTCGCACGCGGCCTCCGCGAGCCGGCGGGTCGCCTCGGCGTGGCCTAAGCTCCCCTCCCGTAGCCCGCGGCCGACGTCCTCGAGGGCCTGGGCGTAGTAGGCTTCGAAGCGCCCGGGCGCCGCGGCGCGGGCGCGTTCGAGGAGCTGGCCGAAGCTCATGACCTCGGGCGCCGGATGGCGTACGGCCGCCGTCCGCCCGGAGGCGGCGCGGTAGGCGTCGACCGAGGCGTAGATCCGCTCGGCCGCCCCCTCCGCGCAGTCGCGGGCCAGGCTAAGGAGCGCGTCGAGGACTTCCCGCGGCCCGCGGCGCATGGTCAGGACGGAGAGGCAGCCGAAGGCCGACAGGGGCATGGAGACGTCGTAGGCCTCCTTGCCGTCCCTGGCCATGAGCCAGGTCGGCGGCGGCGCCGCCTCGCCGGCAGCCGGGTCGGCGTCCGCCAGCTCCATGGACAGCTCCGAGCGGTCGATGATGCGGCCTAAGATGGCCAGCGGGTTGAAGCCCTCGTAGCTCTTGCCGGCGTGCGCCAGTATCCCGCGCACGTAGACGAAGGGTAGGAGCTTACCGATCGAGCCGCCCGAGAGGACGAGGCGCCCGGGGTCCTTGCGCTGGTGCGGCTCGGCGTTCAGCATGAGCGCGTACTCGAGGCCGTAGCGCCGCTTGAGCCTAGACAGCAGGGGAGCGGCCGCCCGCATGCCCCCCGACAGGCCTTCCTCGTCCGGGACGGCCAGGAGGAGGACGCTGCCCGGCAGGTCCCGCGCGCCGGCGCAGGCGGCCATCGCGGCGATCTGCGCGGCGCCCCCGGCCTTCATGTCGGCCGAGCCGCGCCCGAAGGCCCAGAGCCCGGAGGCCAGGTCGGCGCGCGCCTCCTCGTCCAAGCCGGCGGGGTCGTCGCGCAGCGCCCGGGCCAGCGCCTCCGGATCGAAGGCCAGATGGCCGTGGAGCCTAAAATCCTCGACCCCCACCACGTCCAGGTGATGGATAAGGACGACGGTGCGCGGCCCCGCGCCGCGGACCAGGGCCCAGGCTATCGAGCGGCCGAAGGGGTCGTCAGGCAGCGCCTCCAGGGCGAGCTGCTCGGGGCGCTCCGTGAAATACGGTAGCCCGCGGAGCGACGAGATGACGAAGTCCGCCGCCTCGTTCTCGCGCGCCGTGCCCGTCTCCGAGTTCACGGCGACGTAGCGGTAGAAGATCGACGCGACCGCCTCGGGATCTAAGGACTCGGGCAGGGACGGCTCGTCCATGGGGCGCATACGGTTCGCCTTAGCCCCAGAGGAGCTGGGCCGCCAGCGCCAGGCTAAAGAGCGCCATGAAGCCGCCTATCATCCAAGCCAGGGTCGCGGCGTAGCCGCGCGGCCGGATCTGTCCCATGCGGTCCAGCCGGGCGATGAGCGGGTGCAGGCTGACGAAATAGAGCCCGATGGACGCGACCATGGCGACGGCGGCGTAGAGCTTCAGGGTCGGGCCGCCGGCGACGAGTATGACGGCGAGGAGCAGGATGAAGATGGCCTTGCAGTTGGCCACCCAACGTATCATGTAGCTATGGAAGGGGCCGAGCCGCTCGTCCGCTACGGCGTCGGCCCAGGGCTTGAAGGCGGCCATGCCGTTGGCGTAGCGGAAGCCGGGCTGGAAGTAGAGCACGACGACGTTGGCGAGCTCCATGAGGATGAAGACCACGATGGCGGCGTCTATGAACATGGCGGCTCCTCTATGCGGCGGGCGCGGATGGTACACCCGGCCGGCGGCTTTGCCGCCCGCTCGGGAACTTATTCCTAACACCCCGACGCGGCGGCTGTAAAGGCTGGCGCGGACGCTTCGGAGCCGGTTCCCCGTCTCGCCCAAAAAATCTCGGTATGATAGGATACGCTGGTTTTGGAGGTTTTTCATGAAATTAAGGCTACGTTCCAAGGCGCCGGATCTCGCCGGCCTCCTCGCCCTGACCATCGCGCTGGCCATCTCCTGCGCCCCGCGCGCGCCCGCCGGGCAGGAAGCCGCGCCCGGCGCCCCGGCGCCCCTACCGAGCTTAAAGCTGGGCCTCATGCCCGCGATCGATATCGCCCCGCTCCTTATCGCGGCCGAGCGCGGCTACTTTACGGCCGAGGGCGTAGACCTCTCCTACGAGATCTTCCCCAACGCCCAGGTGCGCCAGAGCGCCATCCAGGCGGGCAGCGTAGACGGCATACTCACCGACCTCATCGCCCTGGCGCTCAGCAACGCAGGCGGCTTCCCCCTCAAGGCCACCACGGCCACCGACGGCTACTTCGCGGTGCTCGCCTCGCCCGCGGCGGCGGCTCAGCGCGGCGGGTCCCTGTCCATCGGCCTTATGGAGGCCAGCGTGTCGAACTTCCTGGCCGACCAGTGGCTAGGCACGGCGTATACCCTGCAAAAGACCTGGCTTACCGACCCGTCGGTCCGCTTAGAGGCCGTGGTCTCGGGCGGGACGCAGGCGGCGCTGCTGCCCGAGCCCCTGGTCTCGGTGGGTAAGTCCCGGGGGCTCGGCGTGATCGCGCAGAGCTCGCCGGCCGAGCCCAGCGTCCAGGCCTTTGCCTTTACCCCCTCGGCGCTGGAGGGCAAGGCGCCGGCCATACGCGCCTTTCACCGCGCCTGGGATAGGGCCGTGGCGGACGTGAAGGCCGATCCTCAGCTGGCGCGCGCGGCCCTGGCCGCGGCCCTGCCCAACCTGAGCCCGGCTATAGCCCAGACAATGACCCTGCCCGCCTGGGAGACGACGCGGCTGCCCGACGAGGCCTGGCTGGCCGCGGTCATCAGCTGGACGGGCGCGATGGCCGGTAAGGACCTGGGCCTTAAGCCCGCCGACCTTGT